>JBGCFS010000043.1:0-8327 GCA_045107035.1 Hyphomicrobiales bacterium | reverse complement strand
GGCCTCGCCGCCGTGGTGTTTGCTGTGATCTGCCTTATGCTGATATCCAATTTGCCACCCAGCGAAGGTAAAATCAGCGAAGAGGAAAAGATGTTCCTGCTCATGGCCTTTTCCACCGCAGGCATAGGCCCGTTACTATCCACCGTATCCTTCGTGCTGTCTGGCAGACTGGCCGGACGCTATGTGCGTGGCATTGGGAGTTGGGTTTTTAGGCTGGTGCGGGGGCGTGGCCAAGAGGATTAGTGCAGGCCTAGTCCAGCAGTACTTCAAACTCCGGGAGGTCTTTCCAGTCTGGCCAGATGGATTTGATGGAGGCCATCATGGGTTTGCGCCAGCCAACGCCTTGTGCAGCAGCGTCTTCCAGCTCATCGCCCAATGTGCCGGGCAGGCGTTCTTCCAGTGCGGCCACCAGAGCCTCTGCCTGCAACAAATCCTTGCGCGCCTTTATCCGGTCATCGCGCTTTTGGCTGATGATGAGTTTATGCACCGCATAACGCTCCGGGCGTGGAACCCGCACCGCAACGCCGGTTGCATAGGGCAGGCAGGCAGGCACAGAATTATCGATGAGCCATGCCAGATGTTGCAGCGTCGTTGCGCCCGCTCTTAGCCCAGCAAGTTCCAGCGGCTGCGGATCGTCTCGGCCCCGCGTTGGCGTGAGCAATTCCACCAGATATTTGTTGGCGGCCATGAACTTCCATGGCGGGTTTTTGTTGGAAAGGCTGGGCACACCGGCGAAGGATTTGTCGGCAAAGCGCAAAATGGTTTCCATGTCGCTGCCATCCTCTGCATCCAGCGATAGGTTGGCGGCGGCCAAATCTGCATCATCGGTTGCCATCATGGTGCTGGGCAGGGTTGCGCCTAACAACAGCGGATAGCATTGATACGCCAAAGTGCCGATGAGAATGGCCCCGCGCTGAAACAGCCCGTGCTGCGCAATGGCATCAATCACCCGGCCAGAGGGTGCAGGCGTTGCCAATAGCCCTTGCCCCGCCAGTACCCGCAAATCTTTGCGGCGCTGCTTTGCACGCTGGCTGGCCGCTTTTACTGCCGTGATTTTTTGATCTGTTGCTGCATCATCCGCCCGGCCCAGATACACACTTTGCCGTTCCGCACCAATGGCGCGCTTGACGTAAACCTTTGAAACAGGGCCTTGCGCCTGCGTATAAATAGACCCCGCCATCTGCCCCGCATCATTATGAACCCCCGCCACCAAATCGGCGGCGATATTCTGATAGGATATGGGCCAGACTGGCATGATGGGTCACGTGATTTTTGTGGTTTGTAAGTTAGATAGACGTTTTTATTGTTTTTGTCTATCTAATCTCAGGTTTTATAAAATAATCATAGAGGGCGCAGTGACCATGGATCAAAAAATTAGTTAGCAAAATGAACTCAATTCAAAGCACCACCGTGATCGCGTTATACAGGGAAACAGATCAGGCAATACTCTTCATCGGCCACTTAAATTAAAGTCCAAACGGCTGTAAAGCTCGAAGTCATTGATACACTCAATACCACAGTCATAACAGGCGTCCGGCAGCTTGGTATTACCAAGACGCTTTGTGCGTCTTGAAATTTCGCGTGTAACAACAACTCTCTCAGTTGGTTCTACCAACGCATACGCAACTAAAAAAGGATCTTTGCCGTACTTTGTGTGCTGAATGTCATCAAATGCTGCATCAAGCCCCTGATATCCCTGTTCAATTGCTTATTGCGCCAGACTCGGATCCGGTTCTTCTTCCAGCAATAGAGCAGCTTTTACTTCTGGGCTATTGATCCACTCAACATGAGGTCCATACTTCCCTTCAAATTCATCATAGATTTCAAGGGGCATTTTGACCCGACCATATTCACCCTCCAGTTGCAACCATTCCCAAAATTGCGGAATGCGTTCAATCGGGTAGAATGTCCCATGGGCTTCCATGATTGTGTTTGCATCCAACAGGTACATTACGACAGACTCACCGCCTTACCAGTAGGTTTTCGACGCATGTCTTCCACAAAGCTAAGAAATTTGGGAACAGATACAGTCTTAGAGCCGAGCAAAGTTGCTGCTTTCGTGTGGGTTAAGCTTTTCTCTTTAAAACCGCGATAAACTACATCTACTAAGGCGTTACCCAAGTTGTATTGCTTTATCACATGCCCTGAAGGGCCACTACTGCCATCACGTTCCCGAGCTAAATTTGCCAACCACCGTCTCTGGTATTCTGTTCGCAAGTTTTCATAGACCTGTGTTGACAATTCCCCACGTCGTTGAAAGCGGTAAGCTACCATAGGCTCACTGACCGACCATCGGGTCGCAATTAAGTCGATGCACGCACGCGCACCTTCAATATCACTTGGTTCAAATTTGTTCGCAACTTGTCTGAAATAACGTTCTGGCAAAAGAAACTCTCCAGCTACGTCATTACAAAAACGCTCAATCCGGGCATTTAGATTTGTAGGAACCGCAGTGGATATGTTGCCGCTTACTCCTGTTTGACCCAGCCAAATATGAGCAAGTTCATGAATTAATGTGAAGGCGCGCGCGGGACGCGCATCTTTTGCATTGATAACCACAAAAGGTGCGATGGAGTCAGAAATCGCAAATCCTCGAAAAACCGTTGCAGGGATTGCTGTGTGATGTGAGCCTAAGTCACCAAGAACTAGGACGAATACACCGGCAGACTCTGCCGCTCGCCTCAATCTGGAGAATAAGTCGCTTGGAGTACCCGCCCGCAAAGAAATATCCGTGTGATCAAAATCGATACGTTGAGCAATTTTTTCGGCAACTGTGTTTGCACCTTCATCAATGGTGGCCGCCCCTACAAAATCTGGAGGGTTGAATTCATCGTCATCCACAAGAATGTCGCGAACCATCTCTTGTCTACCTTTAACATTACGCAACAAGGCATCTAACATGGCGTTCTCACGCTGGCCCCGAGCGTCAGGCGTTTGTCTAAAATCTTGGCCGCGTTGCCCCATCTTCGGCGGTGTAGGCAAGTAGAAAGTTAACAAGGGGCGCTTGTAAACGTTAGAAAAAGCATTGAGTTGGTTGCGAGTGGGAGGACGTTCACCTGCTTCCATCGCCAACAATTTGTCCGCAGCACTGCTTTTCTTGCTGTTGGTTAAGTTAAGTTTGCTCGCAGCATCTTCCACGTTCAATCCGGCAGATTGACGTGCCCAAATGAGGATTTCTGGATTTATAGCGATAGACATTTTGGGTATTTACTGCCGTTTGTAGACATCTGGAACATTCATAGGTGAGTTTGAACAAGTCAGATAGTGCCGAATTATCGCAGTGTTAAGGTTTTTGCTGCCCATGAGGTTCAGTTTGATAGATAAAGCTTTTCTACATTCTGTCCACATTCGTATTTTCCCAGTAAAAGAAATGTGAATTTATAAACATAAGAACCAAAATACAAAATACGACCTCGCCCATTTATGGGAGTTGTTCTTCCTCCAGCGTTTCGATGAACGCATGCGGATCAAAACCAATCGCTTTTGAAAACTCCAAAAACTCCACCAAATCAACGCGACGTTCACCAGTTTCAGACTTCGTGACAAACCCACCATATCGGTTCATCTTCGCAGCCAGTTCGAGTTGGCGCATGCCTGTCTTTTTGCGCTCGGCGCGCAGCAAGGCTCTAAACTTTTTTTGTTTTTCAGAGTGAATCGTTTTGACCATACACAGCTTCTTCATTAGCTGTGCGAGAAATGTCCTAAAATAGGATATAGCCCAAACGGGGTTTTTTAATTGAAAATAACCCTGAATAGGCTATTTAGAGTTGAGGAGACAATCATGCTCAGCTCACACGTGCCGACACCAGATAATTTAAAAGACCTGCAGCAAAGGCTTGCTCTTACTGAACAGGAAGTAGCGCAGATGCGTGAAAAATGTTTGGGGGCGGATGCCAAGGCTGCGTTTGGGGCGTTGGCGTTTGCGCGGTTGGTCGATCTTGTGTCTACGGAGCCGGAGCTGGCGTTTTGGTTTTATGCGTATGTCTGTAGTGCTGCACCGTGTGTGGATTGCAATGCTGACAAAGCCTGAGGGGCGCGGGCAGGGCACGTGCGGTGTGGAGAAGATGCAAGCGACACGGCGTTAAAGCCGGATACAAAAAAGCGCGGGTGCTGATGCCCCGCGCTCTTTAAAACTCAGAAGGTTAGTAAAAAGCTATTTCCACTCGCGAATGTCTACAAAGTGGCCGGCAATGGCAGCGGCTGCGGCCATGGTTGGGGACACAAGGTGGGTGCGGCCCTTAAAGCCCTGACGGCCCTCAAAGTTGCGGTTTGAGGTGGAAGCGCAGCGCTCTTCCGGTTTCAGCTTATCGGCGTTCATGGCCAGGCACATGGAGCAGCCCGGTTCGCGCCAGTCAAAGCCTGCTTCCTTGAAGATTTTATCAAGGCCTTCCGCTTCTGCCTGTTCTTTTACCAAGCCGGAGCCCGGCACAATCATCGCATCCACAGTGTTGGCCACTTTGCGGCCACCAATAACGGAGGCTGCGGCGCGCAAATCTTCTATGCGGCCATTGGTGCAGGAGCCTATGAACACACGGTCCAGCGTGACGTCTGTCATTTTGGTGCCCGGTGTCAGGCCCATATAGGCCAGCGCGCGTTCTTTGGAGGAGCGCTTGTTATCGTCGTCAATTTCGGCCGGGTTTGGCACAACGCCTGTGATCGACACAACATCTTCCGGGGAGGAGCCCCAAGACACGATTGGCGGCAAATTGGCAGCATCCAGTGTGATGACTTTATCGAAGTGCGCGCCTTCGTCGGTTTTCAGCTTGCTCCAATTTTCAATCGCTTTGTCCCAGTCGGCGCCTTTTGGTGCGCGTGGACGGTCTTTGAGATATTCGAAGGTTTTTTCATCGGGTGCAATAAGGCCAGCGCGGGCGCCGCCTTCAATGGTCATGTTGCAGACCGTCATGCGGCCTTCCATGGAGAGCGCCTCAATGGCCTCGCCAGCAAACTCGATCACGTGGCCAGTGCCGCCAGCTGTGCCGATTTCGCCGATGATGGCGAGAATGATGTCTTTCGCAGTGACGCCAGCTGGCAAAATGCCATTGACCTGCACCAGCATGTTTTTGGCTTTTTTGTGGATCAGCGTTTGGGTCGCCAGCACGTGCTCCACTTCGGAGGTGCCGATGCCGTGGGCCAGCGCGCCAAACGCACCGTGGGTGGAGGTGTGGCTATCGCCGCACACAATGGTGGTGCCGGGCAGGGTGAAGCCTTGCTCAGGACCGATGATGTGCACGATGCCCTGGCGAATATCGCGCTCGGAGTAATAGTCGACGTTAAACTCGGCGGCGTTGGCGGCCAGCGTGTCTACCTGCAATTTGCTCTCAGGATCATCGATGCCTTTGGAGCGGTCGGAGGTGGGCACATTGTGGTCAACCACAGCCAGTGTTTTATGGGGCGCATGCACTTTGCGACCGGCCATGCGCAGACCTTCGAATGCCTGCGGGCTGGTGACTTCATGAACAAGGTGGCGGTCGATGTAGAGAAGGCATGTGCCATCGTCCTGCTCGTGAACCAGGTGGTCATTCCAGATCTTGTCATAAAGGGTTGTAGGCGCGCTCATATCAGTCGTCTCCGAATGCGGAATTTGATGTCTATATGCGGTTTGGGTGTCGGTCGGGTCAAGTGTTTGGGGGCCAAAATCGACAGACAAAAAAGGCGGCCATGGAGCCGCCCTTCACGTGAATAGTGTTTCACCCCTCAAAGAGAGGGGGATTCACCTACTATTCTGCAGCGTTCTCTGCAGCTGCAGCGGCTGCGGCAGCTTCTTTAGCAGCAGCTTTTTCAGCAGCAAGCACAGCTTTGGCAGCAGATGCCACGTTGCGTTGCTCTTCGTTGAGGGTCTTAGCGCGCGCATTGCTCGCTTCAACGATACGTGCAGATTTACCGCGGCGATCGCGCAGATAGTACAGTTTCGCACGACGAACTTTACCACGGCGGATAATTTCTACGCCTTCCACAAGTGGGGAGTAAATCGGGAACACACGTTCCACGCCTTCGCCATAAGAAATTTTACGTACAGTGAAGGTTTCGTTGATGCCGCCGCCTTTGCGGGCAATACAAACGCCTTCATAGGCCTGTACACGTGTCCGGGTACCCTCAGTAACGCGTACGTTTACTTTAACGGTATCACCAGGAGAAAATGTTGGAAGCTTGCGTTTTGCTTCAATGGCTTCAGCCTGCTCTTGCTCGAGCTGTTCAATAATGTTCATGAGAGCACCTTGTTGTTACAATCTTGCTTTGGTTTGTCTCTAATCCACACCCAGAGCGCCCGGCCGATTGTTGAATTTTTGAGGTTCAACTCAGCTCACTTGCAGTTGGTCATTGTTATGATCCGCAAGCTTGTCGGGCGAATACGCCACAGACTGGTTTCTTTGCATTCATCAAAGATTGCGCGGATGTACACGAGCAATGGTGGTTTGTCGAGTGGTTAGCTCACGAAAAATGGCGGAAACCTGCAGGTTTTTCGCTTATTCGTCGTCCAGAAGGTCTGGACGGCGTTCGCGAGTGAGCTTTAGCGATTGCTCGCGGCGCCATTTTTCCACAGCGCCATGGTCGCCAGATGTCAAAACCTTAGGGATTTCAAGGCCTTCCCAGATAGGTGGCCTTGTGTAGTGGGGATATTCCAGAAGGCCGTTTTCAAAGCTCTCATCTTCGCCGGAAGCAACAGCGCCCATAACGCCTGGCAGCAGGCGTACACAGGCATCGAGTAAAACCATGGCTGCGATTTCACCGCCAGACAGGATGTAATCACCGATGGAGACTTCCTCGAGCTGGCGTCCGTCAATGACGCGTTGGTCAACGCCTTCAAACCGGCCGCAAACCAAGAGAACGCCAGGACCTTCGGATAATTCACGAACGCGCTTTTGCGTCAACGGTTTGCCACGCGGGCTCATCATCAGCCTTGGGCGAGGGTCATCGGAAGGGGAGACCGTATCGATGGCTTTTCCGAGAATATCCGGTTTGAGCACCATGCCAGCACCGCCGCCAGCGGGTGTGCCGTCGACGGTTCGATGCTTATCTTCTGCAAAGTCACGAATTTGTGTCGCTTCGCATCGCCACAGATTGTTTTCGAAACCACGACCAGACAGGCTATGCCCAAGCGCTCCAGGAAACATATCGGGGTAGAGCGTGAGAATGGAAGCGTGCCATGCGGGCATGATCAGCTTGCCTTCGAAGGATCGGGTTCTGGTTCGTCGTCTAGAAGCGTAGTAATATCTCCAAGGGTCACAAAGCCCTCAGAAATGCTGACTTTTGGCACAGCAGCGAGGCTGAACGGGATCATGATCGTATCACCGTTTGCTGGGGTGATCTCAATAATATCTCCTGCACCAAAGTCGTGCACAGAAGTAATTTGTCCGAGTGTTTCACCATTTTCCTGAATGGCTTTGAGGCCAATAAGGTCAACATGATAAAACTCGTCATCTTCAGGCGCAGGCAATTTGTCACGAGAAACGAAGAGCTTGGTTCGGTTCAACGCTTCTGCAGAATTTCGGTCCGATACACCATCCAAGGCGCAAACAAATACAGATTTAACAGGGCGTGAGCGAATGACTGTGTAAGATTTTCCGGCGGCATCCAAAAGTGGACCGTATGCGGTCAGAGCCGCCGGATCATCAGAATATAGCTTTATGCGCACGTCACCTTTTATGCCGCTGGCGCCTCCGATTTCGGCAATCAGTAGCATGCCATCAACAGTGTCAGCTTGGGTGCGCATAAGTCTTATTCAGCAGCAGCTTCTTCTGCTGGTGCTTCTTCTGCAGGTTCAGCCGCCGCCGCGGCAGCAGCAGCCTTTTCAGCAACACGCTCTTCAGCTTTTTTACCAGGCTTGGCTTTATTGGGGTTGTTGCGTGCTTCGCGTTTCATAACGCCAGCAGCATCCAAGAAGCGCAATACACGATCTGTGGGCTGAGCACCGTTTTCGAGCCAATGCTTTGCACGGTCCAAATCGATGTTTACGCGGTTTTCATCATCTTTAGCCAGTAGCGGATTAAATGTGCCGATCTTTTCAATGAAGCGGCCATCACGTGGTGCGCGAATGTCTGCGATTACTATTGCATAGAATGGGCGTTTCTTGGAGCCAGCACGGGCAAGACGGATTTTAACGGACATGTTCGTTTCCTTGGAATTTAAAATTAGGAGTTCAGGGATTTTCTGAATTCTTGCGGTGATTGGTGCCGATAGATGTCGGCGGTGAAAAATGAGACCGGCCTGTGCGACTCGTATGTCGCACCCAACCGTTCTGCAACGCGCCGCGAGGCGGCATTGTCTGGATCGATGGCACTGATGGCGGTAGTCCAGCCCAGGTCATCATAAACATAAGAAAGGCA
>JBGCFS010000042.1:0-3702 GCA_045107035.1 Hyphomicrobiales bacterium | reverse complement strand
CTGCAAATTGAACAGTGTTGATCCTCATGCATATCTCGCAAACACGCTCTCAGCCATCGTTGCAGGCCATAAACAAAGCCAGATTAACGATCTACTACCGTGGAATTACGTCAAATAGGTGGGATCAGCGCAACGCTTACGACACAACGGTGTTGTCACATAAACTATCGCAAGTTGTCAGTCTTTGCATTTGCAATTAGGCAGCCTCAATGATCTCGCACCGTATCAGCTACAAACGCCACCGTTTCCCACCGAAAATCATCACACATGCTGTCTGGCTTTATTGCCGGTTCAATCTCAGCCTTCGCGAAGTCGAAGAGATGTTTTTGGAGCGAGGGATTGATGTCTCATATGAGACAATTCTACGGTGGGTATTGAAATTCGGTCCCTCTATCGCTCGCGGTTTGCGTCGTCATATAAAATGGGACATCAGAGCGGTTTGAGCATTGGAGGCAAGGCCACTCTCTTGGCTTGGCGCACGTAAATCTTGCGGCATCAATTAAAAGAGCCTTCCGTGAAACTGATTGGATTTATGCTGCTCAAATTTTAAAGCGCTATTTGAACGTCGTGGCGCGTCTGGGTGGCTCACAAATGCGGGCGGGATGTTCGGTTCGGGCATAGTTGGTTGAAAGAGCGCACTGGAGTGGTCGCTGTTCAGCCCAACCATACCGTCAGTCGCAGGCATCCGCGTGCCTATTTGCTCCCATTCTCCGGCTGCATAAATCGCGGCAAGCGTCACATCTGAGCGGGTGAGTATGTAATCTTCCGGCATGGGTAGGTCTTCGCCATAGGCGTAAGGAAAATGAAAGCTTTGTTCTTGAAGCGTACCATCTTCGCCCTTCATCATGGCAACCATGAAGCCGTCTTCGGAGACTTTCCAGTCTTCCTTATGCGAAGCTGAGAAAATAGAATCGCTGAACTAGCCCAACTGAGTTGAAAGATTTTGGAGGCCCTGCCCTGTCAAATTTGACCAACACAAGCCTTTAAAGGGTGATTTAACTCCAGCACGCTAATCTTGTTGAAAGATAACATCAGTGCATTTTCCGTCTTTCCATCTTGGTACGCGCTCACCTGTGTTCCACTCATAAAGCCAACCTACGACTTCGAGTGATTGCCGGTCCAAGATACATCCTAGGGTCCATGCTTCTAGTCGAATATCGGCACTGATTTTCGATGTTTCTGCCATAGTATTGATCTCTTCAAACATGTCGTTGTTCCTGCCTGATAGATTCCCATTTTTGTGGACTTGAGAAGAAGACCGCTCGTTTTGGTCTGATCTCATACCGTAGTTGCACTGACTGCGGAAACGAACGCACGATGAGATACGAAGGCTAACGAAATGGAACGCAACAAAAGCACGTAGGCAATTGATAAAAAATGGAAAATATTTTCTACCTCCATTGAAAGATGATCGCAATTTTAAACAGTTATTCAAACACCTCGCTTCGGCAGGTGCTGGGAGGCCCGTAGATAAAGATGGATTTCCCAAAGGTTCGTGGACAGCCGATCTTCTAGCGGAGGCTATTACACAGATTAATCCCAGTGGTTCCGGGATTGATCTGCGATCAGTACAACTTTGGTTTCAAGACAACGAGAAAGGTATCAGTGCTGTAAATATCCGTTGGTTGGCAAGAATTTTTGGCTGTGATGATCCGGAGGCGACCAGCAAGTGGCAGGCGGAACTAAGTGCGGCGCAAGCGCGATTGGTCTCCATGAGACGCGAACAAAGAAGACAAGACGGGTTCTCACTGTCGAAGCCACCAGAAGAAATGAGAACTGTAAGTCTTGACGGTAACACAAGTCCAATGGAGGGCGGCAAAGCCGGCATTCGACGGTCAAAAAAGCGATTAAACTTGGCGGCTAGGTCAGAAGCTTTATTTTGTGGAACAGATTCATTGAACTTGCCAATTGCGATCTGGGCGTTTGGTGGGTTGCTGTGGCTATTGATCTATATCGTTGGCGTTCACAGCATTACCTACAGTCCTATTCAGGGTGAGAGTAAGCAGGTCGGTTTCTTATGGGCTCCGAGTTGGACTGTAGATCGGATGGTCTTGATCCCGTTGTTTGTCATTGCAGTAGCTAGGTTGTTGAATTTTTGGAAAAGAGAACGACCGTCATTGCTTGTATCTGAGGATTCAGGAGCGGGTGACGGCAATAGCTGGCCGCGAAGGGTGGGTGCTTTCTCATTTTCATTCTGGGCGATCTTAGTCGTCTGTTTAACGATCGTATTTTTAATACAGTGGTCTGGGGTTTATCTACGCCCACTCATGCGCGGCACAGTTGACAGCGCTATGATCGATTGGATCCTTATAGCACTTGTGCGCCCAGACGTCGTCACCATTGCCGAGGCAATCGTATTGTCAGGCCTGGCAAACTTATATTCTGCTTTCGCTTACTGGTGTTACTTCACCGGGCTCTTGTTGCTCTACATCATCGTAGACGACTATCACTCAATTTGCAGTGAACCGAAGCTTATTCTGAGTGACGTCGATAGACACAAAGTTCTCGAGATCGGCACGACGATAGTAAGAGGGGCATTTCGCTGCAGCATACTCGGGCTTTTTTCTGCCACATGCATTAAAACAGCGTGCTAGTGTGGTTGGTGTTCAGACCAACCATGCCCGCAGGTGCAGGCAGGCGCGTGCCGATCTGCTCCCATTCCCCGGCGGCGTAAATCTCTTCGAGTGTCACAGCAGAACGGGCGAGGATATAAGCCTCTGGCTTGGGCAGCTCTTCGCCGTACGCATAAGGGAACAAGAATTTTTGCTCCTTAGGAGTACCGTCTTCGCCTTTCATCATGCCGACCATGTAGCCATCATCGGAAACCCGCCAGCCTTCGCTTGCGGCCATTTCCATGAGAGACATGTGCCGATCATCCGGCAAAATGATCCGTGTGCCAAAGCGCACCTTGCCCGCTTTGAGTTCCGTCCATGAACCATCAGGCTTTTGCAGCGTGGCCGAGGCATGGATCATCATATCGCCTATGGAGCCAACTTTGCAGTTGGTGGCGGCGCGGATCATCGTGCCATCGGCACGCATGATTGCGCCATCCATGCGCAGGATATCCATGATTGGGGCGTGCCCGCCTTTGTTGGGGCCGTCAGCGCAATGATACGCATGTCCGGGCGTTGTGCCCGTGCCCCAGAAATCCAGAATATGCGTGGCGCGGTTTTCCATGGTGCGCAGGACGCGCTTGGGGCCAAGTCGGCCTTTGTCATCATAGGCGACGACGATATCGCCTACCTTGATCTCGCTGATCGGCTTCTCCCAGACCTTCGAGAGCACGAACGCCTCGTCATAGCTGCCGTCTGCACGCGGTTTGATCGACGGATCAAGCGGCCACATCTGAATCGGCGTGTCACCGAGGAAGCAGTGCTCGCGGTTGGTTGGAATGAGGTCTCCTGATGGGGTGACGGATGAATCGAGGACTACAACACGCAACACTTCGGCTAAGGAGGCTTGTTGCAGGCCATGGCGCTCAATAAAATCTTGTAGTTGAGCGGGATTGTTTAGAATGGAGACTACCGCATCAGTAGCTAAAAAGAGTTCATAATCAGCGCCCTCAAAAACAATCTCACCGTTGCGCCAACTGCGGACAAGATTTGTATAAGCCTCTCGGCCCAAAGCCATTGTTGTACCTACTCGGCCAAGCTCCGATGTCATATAGAGGCCAGAGACCGTATGAATCATTTGTATGGAACC
>JBGCFS010000041.1:0-5570 GCA_045107035.1 Hyphomicrobiales bacterium | reverse complement strand
ATACAAAACAGGATCGCTCTCGGATGTACGAACTCTGGCTGGATATGCCCAAACATCGAAGCATGGCATGGTGCGTTTTGTGATCTCATTGGGTGGCCGCACGGGCAAGCTAAGATTTCGGCTGCTGCGGGCCATAGAGCGTGGACTATAAGAAAGGCCTGATGTCTTATCGAGAGAATTGGAATGCTGAATGAATTAGCTGAGAACATATGGATATCAAAGTGGGCTGATGTTGATGTTTTTGGCTTTCGCTATCCGACCCGAATGGCAGTCATTAAGCTGCAAAATGGTGATTTGTTTATCTGGTCACCAATCGCATTCACTAGTGATCTTGGCTCTGAAGTAAACACGTTGGGAAATGTTGCGCATATAATTGCGCCGAATTCCCTTCACCATTTATCAATTCCAGATTGGCAGAACGCCTATCCGAACGCTGCGCCAAAGCTTCAAGACAAACGCAAGGACATTGTTTTTGATGAAGACCTTGGCAACACACCAAATTCTCCCTGGGCAGGTGAAATTGATCAGGTTGTTTTTGAAGGGAATCAAATTACGACCGAAATAGTGTTCTTTCACCGTCAGAGCGGGACTATTCTTTTCGTCGATCTTTTGCAGCAATTCCCAAAGAATTGGTTTTCAGGCTGGCGCAAAATTGTTGCCAGGCTCGATAAAATGCTGGCGCCAGAGCCATCGGTACCGCGCAAATTTCGGTTGGCTTTCACCAACCGTAAGGTAGCACGTGCTTCATTTGAGCACATTCGTACATGGCCCGCCCGCATAGTTCTGATGGCACATGGAAATCCGGTTAAAAAGGATGCGAGTGGCTTCCTGGAGAAGGCATTCAAGTGGCTAAAGAGTTGAATATGTTACTGTTTGAATGGTTTCAGACGAACAACCATAGTTGAGTGGGTTCAACAGTTAGCAGGGTTTTTCGGTTAGGGCTAAGTTAACTATACCCGATCGATACCAACCGGTGGACTTGCAAACTGACATATTTTTACCAGTGGAGCTGCAGTCATGAGCGACATGCCAATAATACCGACGAACGTTTCGCCGGCCTTCCAACTCTTCCCGCCAGAGCACCGCGATACGTTGCTCGAAATGCGCGAATTGATTTTTGAAGTCGCCAGAACCGATCCACGTATTGGTGTAGTGCTGGAAGAATTGCGATGGGGCGAACCGGCTTACATCACAGCCAATAAAAAAACCGGAAGCACGATACGCCTTGGCATTGAAAAGGCCTCTGGATTGCCGGCTCTATTTTTTATCTGCAGCACAAGTCTGGTCGAAGACTTTCGAATCCAATTCGGCGAATTGCTCACATATTCCAAGAATAGGGCCGTTCTAATAGACCGAAACGACAGCCAGCATAAGAGCGCTTTGGGTATGTGCATTGCGTCGGCGTTGACCTATCATCTTCGAAAGAATTAAGGAGACAAGAATGGCGAATGAGACAGAATTGAACCCTGAATTTTTGGTCAAAGATGAGGCTGAATTGAGGGCCATGTTCTCAGCTACCCATCCCCTTGCTTTGGAAAAATGCCAGGACCGCCTCGATAAACACGCCAGGGATTTCGTGGCTCGTTCACCGTTCATATGCATCGGTACTCAATCGCGGGACGGCTCAGCAGATGTCAGTCCACGGGGTGATCCATGCGGTTTTGTAAAAATTCTGGACGACAAAACTCTCTTGATTCCGGACCGACCCGGTAACAATCGGCTGGACACACAGTCAAATATTTTGGCCAATCCAGCCGTTGGTTTGTTGTTCATGATTCCCGGATTTGACGACACGATGCGCGTGAACGGGACTGCGCAAATCACCCGCGATCCAGATTTGCTGGCATTGATGGCAGTGAATGACCGGGTGCCAATGGTCGCCATCGTTGTGACAATCGACGAAGTGTTCATTCATTGTGCGAAGGCATTTCGGCGCTCAAAACTGTGGGATCCAAATCAGATTCAGGATCGCAGCGAAATGCCGTCCCTGTTAAAAATAATCCTTGATCAATCTTCGGGCGCGCCGGAAGACCCCGGTGAATTGAAGAAGCTCGATGCTGACCTTGAGGACGAGTATCAAAAGACGATGTATTAGAGCGCAAACGCCGGTTATCATTTAGCGGTTAATGGTGGATGTGATCTATACCTTTTGCCATTCCTAAATGGTGTGGTTGATGATGTGTGCCCGTAGCCATGAGGCCAAAGAAACCAAGTGCGTTTATCTTGGTCAACTCTGTTGCAGTGTCGCTCCCCACCTGAAGTATTGCTCCGGTGTCTGTTGTTTCAGCGACGACGCGCCAACCGGGAATTTTCGCCAACTCCTTTGAATGTGCAGGAACCATGGCTTGTATTGCGCGCAGCGTAGCACCTTGCCCAGAAACCTTGAATTCAACCGTGTCACCATTCACTGACTTTTCCACCGCCGCTTCTGTAGTCAGCATATTCATATCCACCAGATGCTCACGCAGCTGGTCAATATTGACTTTTTCCCAGTCAGTATCTGGGTCGTTTGTCAGTATAGTCACGATCTCTGCAATTGCAGCGAAAGCTGCTTGTCCTGCCTCTTTGGGCTGACCAGCAGATTGAGTGTGGGCTGAATGCCCATCCGCGCCCAATGCATGGGATTGAAAGGTGGCTGCTCCATAGCCGATGAATGCGGCAGCGGTCATTGCGGATACTATGGCGATTGATTTCATGGTCATGTTCATATGGGCTTCCCTTTGATACAAAGATGCCATGGATCCGATTGCACTAATATGATTTCGATCATATTAATAGATATGTTACCCACTCCTCTAAATCAGTTGCCGCATGCCTCGCGACATTCAGTGCAGGCCGAAAAAGGTACAGTTCTTTTCCGCCAAGGTGACCAACCTCGCGCCTATTACTTCGTCGAAAGGGGTATCGTCAGATTGCTGCGTCATTCCAGTGCCGGCGATGAAATTACTATCCATCGGTCATTCCCTGGTGAGACGTTTGCGGAGGCTTCTTTGTTCTCGGATGCCTATCATTGTGATGCGCTCATTGAGAGTGATGCGACGCTGTTCCAATTGGACAAACGAGCAACGCTCAATTTAATGCAAACAGATTCCAAATTCGCGGGCTTGCTGACGGCTCGTTTTGCCCAGCAAGTCCAACAATACCGCAGGCGGATAGAGCTCTTATCGGTGCGTTCTGCAGAACTGCGAGTGTTTCTGGCTGTCGAGGAGGGCTGGCTGTCAGGCAATATCAAAGGGTTCGCCAGTCAGATAGGTTTAAGTCATGAAGCGACCTATCGGGCTTTGTCGCAGCTTGTCCAAAAGGGCCGCCTTCGCAAAATCGCTAGAGGTCAATATTGCGCGGTTGACCTTCCCCTAAGTGGAAGGTCTACAACTGAAATGAATACAAGCGAGCCAACCACTTAAAGCCGAGTGGAATTACAATGGCACGCAAAGATTAGGACACGTTCATGAGCAAACGCATCATCATTCTGATCGTTATCGGTGTTGCGGCTTTCGTTGTTGCCAGAGCATTTCAGGCCGTTGATGAACCTGTTGGAACCGGCGCTGCACTTGCTGAAGTTATTGTTCCCGAATTAACCGGTGTGGCCGCAGATGGAGAGATTGCGTTCAAAAACAATTGTGCGGCTTGCCATGGCGAGAATGCCGCCGGGCAAGATGGGGTAGCACCGCCGCTGGTACATATTATCTACGAGCCAAACCACCACGGCGATATGTCCTTTGTCGTTGCCGTCAAGCGAGGGGTGCGGCAACATCATTGGCCCTTTGGCAATATGGCCCCTGTTGAGGGTGTCAATGATGATGAGATTACTAGTATTATCGCCTATGTGCGCACCTTGCAACGCGCCAACGGCATCCAATAGAAAGTACACCGCTATGAACCGTTTCCTGATGTCGCTTCTTTGCCTTTTGGTTTTCGTATTTCCGGCTCAGGCACATTCGCCCCTTAAGGTTACAAGCCCCGCAGCAGGTGAAATACTTGCGGAAGCGCCGCAGAGCATAAATCTGACATTTGCGAAGGCAGCGCGCGTTACCAAAGTGACGCTTACATACACAAATGGTGATATCAGCCAGACAGATCGTCTTGAGCTTCCATCCAAGAAATTCATAACAGAAATGGCGCTGACTCCCGAACTAAAGGGCGCCGGGACCTACAAAGTAGATTGGCGTGCTTTGAGTGAAGATGGGCATGCCATAAAAGGTTCATTCAGCTTTACTGTTACCAAATAGAAGCGCGTTTCATGGCTGATTTGACCCAGTGGGATTATGCCGCAATCTTGGTGAAGCTGGCTGTTTACGCTTGCAGTTTTTTAGCCATGGGATCGGTCTTGTTTATACTGGCAAACCCAAAGTTAGGCGGCGCCATTAAAGCGAAACTGCGTAAGATCGTACTGGCATGTGTCACTTTTGGCTTTTTTGCATCTGCGCTTCAATTCGGCATTCAATCTGGCCGACTTCTTGATGACGGGTTCATTGGCATGATCGATCCGGAAATGATCGGGCTGGTTCGGAGCGCTCCTCTTGGCAACGCCATCATGCTGCGCGTGGTTGGGTTGTTGTTGCTGCTTCTGTCGGTGCTGCGAACGCCCACGCCGCCGATCATTGCAATAATCGGCGCCTGCACGGTCGCGATTTCGTTTTCAATGGTTGGGCATGGAACACAGGAACCCCGGTGGCTGATGGGGTCACTTGTGAGCATCCACATGCTCGCCGCATCCTTTTGGATTGGCGCGCTATGGCCGCTTTACTCCGCAGCAAGCGGTGCAATATCTTTGAAGGATAGCGGATTACTTGCGCATCGTTTTGGCAGGCAGGCGGCATGGGTTGTCGGCTTGCTAATTCTCGCAGGTTTGTTGCTGACCTACAACCTTGTGGGTTCGATCACTCTCATGTGGAGCTCACAATATGGAAACACGCTCTTGCTAAAACTCGGGCTTGTTACAGCCCTGCTTGGCCTGGCTGCAGGAAACAAATTAAAGCTAGTGCCAGCCATGCTTGCAAATAAGCAAATCGCTGCAGCCCGTTTGAAAAAATCGATCAAATGGGAAGGCGTGATCATTATTCTCATCCTGTCAGTGACTGTCATCCTGACAACAGTGACCGCACTACCGGACAGTTGAGCATCGGCGTTGCAGGGGGAGAACGCGTAATGCTTTTGATCATGAAATTGGCACAAGCAACATTCTATCGATCCAAATATACGGTGCGTCCAGTGTCGATGGATTCCAAAGTCGCCATGATTAGTTTCAATGCGTCGTAGCCAGCTTTGCCGTTGTTTTGCAGTGGGGTGCCGCTAGCAACGCTGGTGATGAACTGATCGACACAAATTTCAGGGCCATCAAAGTCAGCTTCGCAATTGATTGTTGTTGTGCCATTTGGGCCTTTGACAACAACGTTGGTTGTCGTTGAAATCTCACCAAGATTGAGGTCTGGATTAGCAGTGTCTTGGGTATGAGCAACACCGTTGGGTCCGTGGACGGCTTCGTGGGAATAGCTGGGCGTTCCTTCCGGCAGGCCCCAGTTGATGGCAATTGATAGGCAGTGCCCGCCGGTGAAACGCACCTGTATTTC
>JBGCFS010000040.1:0-47980 GCA_045107035.1 Hyphomicrobiales bacterium | reverse complement strand
GCGCTTCCGGATTTACAAGCGGAATTTAGTGGGGGACGTTTCTCTCGCGGGACTGTGGGTATGGCGCGAGGGCAAAGCCCCAATTCAGCAAATTCACAGTTTTTTATAATGACTGGCGAGGCGCGTTGGCTTGAAGGCGAGCATACTATCTTTGGAAGGGTTGTGAATGGTATCGAGTTAATTGACCGCTTGAGAGATGGAACCAAGGCCGCCAATGGTCTTGTAAAGAAGCCAGATAGCATTGTGGCCATTCGATTGGCCGCAGATATTGAACGCCGTAAAGAACGTAAAGCTAAAACTGCAGTTGCGGCTCAAAAAGCAGCCGATTTAGCTGAATTGAAAACACAGGAAGCTGCGGCTGCATCGGCTCGCGCAGATGGAGCGCTTCAAGTTGCAGAAAGAGCGTTAGATTCGCTCTTATCTGCGACAGACAAGTCCGTTGTGAATTCTTTGATTGCCAGTGACGCGAAGGCAGCGGTTAACTTGGCTATGGAAGAAAAGCAAACCGCCGACAGGAATGTTGTAGAAACCGGCGACCGACTAACGAAAGCCGAAAAGGCACTTGTGGATGCAATAGCATCAGCAACGCGCCTTGCAGTATCCGCTGAAAGAACTTTGGAACAGCGGGACTTTGCAATCGCAGTCTCCAAAACCAGCGACGAGGCTGTGGTGGAGGCAGAAGCCACTCTTGTTTCTTCGCAAGAGAATTTGGTAGAGCTGCAAGCGGCCGCAGAGTTAGCTGCAGCCAAGCGCGATGAAGCAGAGCAAGTCGAATTCGCCGCCAAACAGGCAAAGTCGGTAATTGATGTCGATGGTGGAAAGGCACTTTCCAGAAAGGCTCTGGGAGAACTCGCCATTACTGTAGCAGGCCTAAAAAAAGCTCAATCCAAAGCTGATTTGGAGAACGACGCCGCGGCAATTGCAGATGAAATACGTTCTTTTTCTGAAATGTCGTTTGACGATGCGACAGAGAAGGTGGCAGCCGCAGAAACCAGCGTTGAAACGGCTTCTGTGGTGTTGGATGAGGCTCGAGTAGCTGCTACGGAAGCTGAGGCTGCCAAAGCAATCGCGGAAGAAGAACTAACTTTGGCAATCAATACCAGGGTATCAGCTGAGAATGTTCTAGATGGACAAAAAGCACTTGAATTGAAAGAAGCTGAAGCGGCTCTGGTGGCAGCAAAACAAGCTGCCGAAGCCAAGGCAGCCGCAGATGCTGCAGCAGCGGCCCTAGCAGAGACATCGGGGATCGATCCTGGCTTTTTTGAACCGCAAAATGAAACACCAGCAATTATACCAGAGGCAGATGCTGTTGCGGATAACGAGGAAATTATTGAAGAAGTTGCTGAACCGTCAGATGTGGTCGTCGCTCTTACGAAACAGTTGGAAGTCGCGATCGAGGCCGAAGGCGCTGCACGGTTGGAGCTTGCAAGTCGCGAAGTGGCCGCCGAAAACGCCTTTGAGGCCGTTCAAATTGCAGGGGACGAATTAGAAAGCGCAAAGGAACGCTTGGCGCTCGCCGAGACAGCGTTGACATTGTCTGCAGAAGCCCTGGCGTCTGCCGCGCAAGATTTGGAGAGCGCTCAAAACGTTTTGTCTGAAGCGCTTGCTGAACTCGAAGTTGCCACCGGTATTCGAGACGCCGCAAAAGCGGTTGGTGATGAAGCAGATGCAGATAGGGCTCAGTTAAATGCAAAGTTTGCTGCAGCTTCAGCTGCCTTGGAGCTCGCAATATCAGAAAATGTTATGGCAACAGCTGAAGCAGAAGCAGCGGCGGAGGCCGTAATGGCAGCGATTGAACGCGTCGAACAGTCTCAGGATACACTGGACAATACAATTGCTATGGCTGCAGAACAAAAAAGAAATTTAGAGGATGCTATTGAACGTAAGGCAACTGCCGATGATGCCTTAGAGCTTGCTGAAAGTACCGTGAAAGCCGCTGAAGAGTTAGTAGGTGATTTGCGGTCAGAACTGTCAGACAAAGAAAAAGTAGCAGAAGCCGCCGCAATAAACCTTTTGGAAAAAGAGGTCACGCTTGAAGAGTCGAATTCAGAAAATGAAAATGCAATTACACTTATGCAGCTTGCTGAAGTTGCTGAGCAGGGTGCCCAGACCAATCTGAATCGGGCAAGAGCAGAGTTGAGTGCCGCCAATGATGAGCGAGACAAAGCGGCAGCTGCGGCGCTCAAAAGATTTTCTGAAGCATCAGCTGCTGCTGCCGCCTCAGCGTCCGATATTCCCTTGTTTGAACGCTAACAAAGGCCGAATACCAGAAAACAATGTCGAACACCTTGACAATGCTCTTTATGTAAACGACGAGATTGAAAGACTTTACAACCGACATGCAATTTTGGCGTTTCGATGAGTTTTGATCGCTTTTTGCATAATTTCAGACAATTGCTTGAACCAATGCGATACTACCAATGAGGATCCTAAATGACCGAGATTAAAGACCCGGCTAACACAATTATTCTTGATACGACAAAAGGCGAGGTCATTATTGAAATGCGCCCCGACTTGGCACCTGGCCATTGCGCGCGCATCAAAGAACTTGTTTCCTCAGGGTTTTACAATGGCACACCATTCCACCGCGTGATTGATGGCTTTATGGCCCAAGGTGGCGATCCTACCGGCACAGGGACTGGTGGTTCTGGCAAACATCTGGATGCTGAATTCAATGCAGAACCGCACGTGCGTGGCGTATGTTCCATGGCACGAGCCCAGTCTCCAAATTCAGCAGACAGTCAATTCTTTATCTGTTTTGCAGATGCAACGTTTCTTGATCAACAATATACTGCTTGGGGCAAAGTCATCGCAGGCATGGATAATGTTGATGCGTTTGCTAAGGGCGAACCTGTGCGGAACCCGGACAGCATTACTACAGCTAAGATGGCTGACGAAGCTTAAAAGTCAGGCTGATAAGTACTCTGAAGGGGCTGCGCAAAGCGGCCCCTTTTTGCGTCTTTTCTTGTGTCTAGATATCACTAATTATGTGGCGCGGGTATTTACAGGCATTAAAATGAGAGAGACTATCGCCTTATGAAAGTTGATGAATTCGACTTTGATCTCCCACCAGAGAACATTGCATTGCGGCCAGCTAGCCCTCGCGATAGTGCGCGCCTTCTTTTAGTTGAAGATAATTCTCTCAGTGATCATTCCGTATCAAATTTGGCAGACTTTCTAAATGAGGGAGATGTCCTTGTTTTCAACGATACCAAGGTAATTCCTGCTCAACTTGAAGGGCATCGCGCTCCACGTTCTCCTGAGTTTCCTGCGGCCAAGGTTTCGGTAACTCTTCACATGCGAATTGATGGAAGCACTTGGGATGCATTTATTCGACCTGCAAAAAAGGTAAAGATTGGAGATAAGCTGACATTTACAAATGGAGAGCACACTTTGGAAGCCGGTGTGGCAGGACGCGGTGAAGCTGGAGAGGTGCGTTTAACATTTCCTTTGGATGCAGCAAATCTAGACAAAGCGTTGTTTGCGGTGGGTCACATTCCTCTGCCACCATACATCGCTTCCAAGCGTCCTGAGGACGATAAGGACCGACAAGACTATCAAACAATTTATGCCCGTGAAGATGGTGCTGTTGCAGCACCAACGGCTGGCCTGCATTTCACAGAAACGCTTTTCGAAGATTTGGATGCAAAAGGTGTTTCCAAACAATTTGTCACTTTGCATGTGGGGGCAGGAACATTCCTTCCTGTGAAGGCAGACGACACTGACGACCACAAAATGCATTTTGAAACTGGAATGATTGACGCAGAGGTTGCTGACGCATTGAATGAGGCGCGCAAACACGGCAAACGCATTGTTGCTGTTGGCACTACAAGCCTGAGACTTTTGGAAAGTGCCGCAAATGATGACGGCACGATCACCCCATTTCATGGGTCCACGGATATCTTTATCACGCCCGGCTACCGTTTTAAGGCGGCAGATATCTTGATGACAAATTTCCACCTACCACGATCTACCTTGATGATGCTGGTTTCAGCGTTCAGCGGGCTTAACGTTATGCGAGCTGCGTATGAGCATGCAATCAACACTGGATATCGGTTTTACTCATATGGCGATTCATCGCTTTTGTTCAGACAGGATTTAAAATGAACGCCGCCGCTATCGACAGCCCAATTTCTGCAGAATTTGGATTTACTTTGCACAAAACAGACGGCGCCGCGCGTCGCGGAACTGTGCACACCACACGTGGCGAAATTAGAACACCCGCCTTTATGCCTGTGGGGACAGCCGCAACTGTAAAAACAATGTACCCAGAACAAGTGCGCGAACTTGGTGCAGATATTGTTCTGCGCAATACGTATCATTTGATGTTGCGCCCGGGCGCTGAACGCATGGCACGTCTTGGCGGGTTGCATAAGTTCATGCGCTGGCCGCATCCCATCCTCACAGATTCTGGTGGGTTTCAAGTTATGTCACTCGCCAACTTGCGGAAAATGAGCGAGCAGGGCGTTACATTTCAGTCTCATATTGATGGCTCAAAACATGAACTCTCGCCGGAGCGGTCAATCGAAATACAGGGATTGCTCGGATCTGACATACAAATGCAGTTAGATGAGTGTGTGGCACTCCCTTCAACAGAAAAAGACATTGAAAGAGCAATGGAGCTCTCACTGCGTTGGGCAGAACGAAGCAATACAGCCTTCGGAGATCAGCCAGGAAAGGCCATGTTTGGTATCGTTCAAGGCGGCGATGTTCCTCATTTGAGAGAACGGTCGGCTCAGGCTTTGAAAGAAATGGACCTGAAGGGTTATTCGATTGGCGGACTAGCCGTTGGTGAGCCGCAAGAAGTTATGTTGGACATGTTGGAGGTGACATGTCCTATTCTACCAGCTTCCAAGCCGCGCTATTTAATGGGAGTGGGGACACCAGATGATTTGATTGAGTCTGTTGCCCGCGGTGTTGATATGTTTGATTGCGTAATGCCAACACGGGCTGGTCGGCACGGCCTGGCGTACACAAGGCGCGGCAAAGTTAATCTCAAAAACGCGCGCCATGCAGATGATCCGCGGCCTTTGGATGAGGAAAGCACCTGTCCAGCAGCTCGCGATTATAGCCGTGCTTATTTGCATCATTTGATTCGCTGCAATGAGGCTTTGGGTGCGATGCTCTTAAGTTGGAATAATTTGCACTATTATCAAAGCCTGATGCAGGGAATGCGTGATGCAATTGAAGTGAAAGACTTCACAGCATTTAAGGCGCAAACCAAAGAGAATTGGGCGGCGGGGGACATTGCTCGTTTGGAAGGTTGAGAAACACCGGTCCCGCGGAAGTACGTTTTTTCTAAGAAGCTTTTACGCGAGCAAAACCACCGCTGCGGCGGGGTTGGTCTGTCGGTGCCACAGGCGTGATCTGCAATTTCTCTTTGGCGCGCTCTATGGACTTGGCATCTGGTTTTGGGATTTGTTTGGATTTCAAATCCTGTGTGGTCTCTGATGCCGCAATTGCTTGTGTTTCTTCATCTGCAGCACTCAATAGACGCTCAGTATTGGCATGAATACGTCGTGCAGCTCGTAACTTTTCATCATGATATGCACGGGCCCTGCTGAGGCTTTCGGCTTTATTCCGATGCTCTGCAAGTTGATCATCAACGCCTTCGATTACGTAGCGATCATTCTCCAGGCGAATTTCACGGCTATCACTGGCGATCCATTGTAGGCGCTTAATCAATATCTCAGGTGAAATGGGCTTTAGAAGGAAGTTATTAGCGCCCAATCGGTAGGCAAGTTCAACAACTGTCTGAGTGCCATATGCACTTATCACAATGACTGGAAGGAAACAAAGCGGGTCCATTTGCTTTAGACGAAGCGTTCTCAAGAGTTTAGCACCACTGGTGCTTTCCATACGCCAATCCAACAGCAAAACGTTTGGTGGCTCAAGCAACATAGCGTTCATAGCTCGTTCGGGGTCGCCATATACGCGTGCTCTTTTGGTTCGAATACTGCTGAAAATTGATCGGTAAATTCCCTGCATGGCTTTAGAATCATCGATGGCGACGATGTCTAAATCCTCGAGGGGTAAACCATAAGCGGCATGGAGCGGCATAAAGTGTTCCGATACTCAATACATGAACTGAACTGCCGTTATTTCTACCGGGGATTCACTTAAGTACCCGTAAACGGGTCTGTTGAGTGCATGACAAGGTTAACGGCGCGGATGGCGCTGTGCGTCCTGATTCTTTTGCTCAGGGACAAAACTGTCTTCGACTTATCCCCGACATCCACACAATTACCTATAGAAGCCCCGGGAATCAGAAGCGCATTTGATGCTTTCAATCTGAATGAAAATTTCAAGAAATTTATTTAAAAAAAATACGAATGACTGAAGGCAAACCGCCTTGGAAAACCATCAACAGGAATTTCCATTATTCAACAAGCAGATGCGGCTCTTTGCTCTTGGATATGTCCATCATTGTTCGGGCATACAACATATCGGTGCGGGAAATTGACCCACCACAAGCTGTTGACGGGCAGGGTCGGTAAGGTGCAAATTTTATTTCGTCGATGCAGTGGTTGATTTAACAATATTTGCATGCAGACAACGAGCGAAGAAACGTGGGCTACCTAACGGTTGAACAAATATGTTTCGTTCAAATAGGCGTTAAATTGTTGTGTTCAAAGCGTTGGCGTTAAAGCGTTTTCTCGTGGTTGGGGTGATTTAGGTTCCTGTTGGGGGGGCCAAGACCGCTTAGTATGGTTTGTTTCAGCGTATTTCTGCGTGCTGGCATTCTATGAGTAACAACACCACAAAAATTGAAAAAGTTGGATCAAATTTAGGTCTGGGGCGACCAAAGAAATCTTGTGTTAATTTCGTAAAAATGGCATTGTGAACACAAGATATAGTGGTTAAAGGATTTGTTAATACAATATCCTGAAACTAGCTTCAGCACCATATACCGAGTCGTACCACCTGACTTTCGAGAAGTTTGGGCGTGTGCGTGTGGGTTATGATTCTAGTGCGTAGCAGTGATGATCGAGTTTTTGGGCAGTATGGGTTGGCGCTAAGCGTCTGGTTAAATCGCGGGTACTTGATACCCAATTGAAATTATGAGCGTGTGCAACGCTGAAATTGAATAGAAATTTGAGGATACTATGAAGGTAGAACGTCGATACACCAAAGAAGGCCAATCTCCTTATGCTGAGATTGAATTTCGTAAGGCGACCAGCGAAATTCGCAACCCGGATGGGTCAGTGGTTTTTCGTCTTGAAAACATCGATGTTCCAAACCAGTTCAGCCAAGTAGCCAGTGATATTCTGGCGCAGAAGTATTTCCGCAAAGCTGGTGTGCCTTCTGAATTGAAGAGGGTAGAAGAAAATTCTGTGCCTTCATTCTTATGGCGTTCTGAAGCAGACAAAGCAGCTTTGAAAGGCGTTCCAGCAGATGAGCAATATGGCTCTGAAATGGATGCACGTCAGGTATTTGATCGCTTGGCAGGTACTTGGGCATATTGGGGCTGGAAGGGCGGCTATTTCAGCACTGAAAAAGACGCGTCGGCTTTTTATGATGAGCTGCGTTACATGTTGGCCACCCAAAAAGTCGCGCCTAACTCTCCGCAGTGGTTCAACACAGGTTTGCATTGGGCATACGGTATCGATGGTCCTTCTCAGGGGCACCACTATGTAGATTATCAAACCGGCAAATTGGTTAAATCTAAAACCGCTTACGAGCATCCTCAGCCGCACGCTTGTTTCATTCAGTCTGTGGAAGACGACTTGGTCAATGAAAACGGCATCATGGATCTTTGGGTGCGTGAAGCACGTTTGTTTAAATATGGGTCCGGAACCGGTTCCAACTTCTCAATGTTGCGTGGCTCCGGCGAAAGTCTGTCAGGTGGTGGTAAATCCTCCGGCTTGATGTCATTTCTTAAAATTGGGGATCGTGCTGCAGGCGCTATCAAGTCGGGTGGCACAACCCGCCGTGCCGCCAAGATGGTTGTTGTCGACATCGACCACCCGGATATTGAAGATTACATTAACTGGAAAGTGAAAGAAGAGCAGAAAGTTGCCGCTCTTGTCACTGGTTCCAAAGTTGTTTCTAAGCACCTCAAATCCATCATGAAGGCCTGCATCAATTGCGAAGGTCCAGAAGGTGATTGCTTTGATGTATCTATGAACCCAGCGCTAAAACGCGAAGTGCGTGCAGCGAAAAAGGCTTTGGTTCCAGAGAATTACGTGCAACGCGTGATTCAATTTGCCAAGCAGGGTTACACTGATCTTGATTTCCCGATCTATGATACAGACTGGGATTCTGAAGCTTACCTCACAGTATCCGGACAAAACTCCAACAATTCCGTTCGCGTGACAGATGGTTTCTTAAATGCTGTTGAAAACGATAGTGATTGGAATCTCATCGGACGTATTCGAGGCGATGTAACGAAAACCGTTAAGGCTCGCGATCTTTGGGAAAAAGTTGGTTATGCCGCATGGGCATCCGCCGATCCTGGTATTCAATATCACACCACCATCAACGACTGGCACACATGTCCGGCAGCTGGTGACATCCGCGCTTCCAATCCATGTTCTGAATATATGTTCCTGGATGATACCGCTTGTAACCTTGCATCTTTGAACTTGATGCAATTCCGCAGTGAAGATCGAAGCTTTGATGTGGAAAGTTTTGAACACGCAACACGTTTGTGGACAATTGTTCTGGAAGTATCTGTTTTGATGGCACAATTCCCATCCAAACAGATCGCAAAACAATCGTATGAGTACCGCACACTCGGCTTGGGCTACGCTAATATCGGTGGTTACCTGATGACCTCCGGCATTTCCTACGACAGCAATGAAGGCCGCGCAATTTGTGGCGCTATTACTGCCATCATGACCGGCGTTTCCTACGCAACATCAGCTGAAATGGCTGGCGAGCAGGGTGCGTTCCCAAGCTACAAGCCTAATGCAGACAGCATGCTGCGGGTCATTCGCAATCACCGCCGCGCCGCCCACGGCCTGTCCGATGGTTATGAAGGTCTCAGCACATTGCCTGTTCCACTTGATCATGGATCTTGTGATGACAAGAAACTCATCAAACATGCCGAAATGGCATGGGATAAAGCTCTGGAGCTTGGCGAGAAGCACGGTTACCGGAATGCACAGGTCTCTGTTATTGCGCCAACCGGCACAATCGGTCTGGTCATGGATTGTGATACCACAGGTATCGAGCCAGACTTTGCATTGGTGAAATTCAAAAAGCTTGCTGGTGGTGGTTACTTCAAAATCATCAACCGCGCTGTTCCCGAAGCTCTTCGACACATTGGCTATAGCGAAGCACACATCGCTGAAATTGAGGCTTATGCAGTTGGCCATGGCTCTATGGCACAAGCACCTGGCGTCAATCACTCAACTTTGAAAGCCAAAGGCTTCACAGACGAGAAAATCAAAGCCATTGAAGATGGTCTTGGCTCAGCCTTCGACATCAAGTTTGCTTTCAACAAGTGGTCTCTAGGCGAAGAATTCTGCAAAAATGTCCTGAACCTAAGCGGTGATCAGCTTGACGATATGTCTTTCGATTTGTTGGCAGCCATCGGCTTTGCCAAGGATGACATTGAAGCAGCTAACATTCATGTTTGCGGTGCGATGACACTGGAAGGTGCTCCGCATCTGAAAGATGAACATCTATCGATCTTCGATTGTGCCAATCCATGCGGTAAAATCGGTAAGCGTTATCTGTCAGTGGACAGCCATATCCGTATGATGGCGGCTGCCCAACCGTTTATTTCTGGTGCAATTTCCAAAACCATCAATATGCCAAATGGTGCAACGGTTGAGGAATGCAAAGAAAGCTACATGCTGTCATGGCGTTTGGCGCTGAAAGCCAACGCTTTGTACCGCGATGGTTCCAAACTGTCTCAGCCGCTGAACGCCCAGCTGTTGGAAGATGATGATGAAGAAGTTGATGCAGTAGAAGAGTTGGTGGCCGCACCGGCTGCTGCTCGTGCAACACAGGCCGCAGAAAAAATCGTCGAGAAAATCATCGAGCGTGAAATTGAAGTGCGCTCTCGCGAAAAACTTCCACACCGCCGCAAGGGTTATACCCAAAAGGCAATCGTTGGCGGCCACAAGGTCTATCTGCGAACTGGTGAATATGAAGATGGCCGTCTCGGCGAAATGTTTATCGATATGCACAAAGAAGGTGCTGCCTTCCGTGCCATGATGAACAACTTCGCCATCGGCATCTCTCTTGGCCTCCAGTATGGAGTGCCTTTGGAAGAATATGTTGAGGCCTTCACCTTCACCCGGTTTGAGCCGGCCGGAATGGTTATGGGAAATGATGCGATTAAAAACGCAACATCCATTCTCGACTATATCTTCCGTGAGTTGGCTGTTTCCTACCTTGGCCGCAATGAGCTGGCGCATGTTCAGCCAGAAGATATGGGCTCCACAACAGTGGGCCGAGGTGTAGAAGGCGACAAACAAGTTACGCAAGTGTCTCACGGTCTTGTTCGCGGTCAAACCGCTCCGTTCCATGTGGTTGGTTCAGAGCCAGCCGGTTCCGACACTGCTGCACCCGCACAGGCAAACATTGCGTCCATTACGCAGGCCTTTGGCGGATCAACCGGTGGCGCAGCTGTTGCCTTTAAACGCGATGTTGAAACTGAGTTAAACCCAAATGAAGTGGTGGGTCAGTCAAAACCTAAAAAAGATAAGGCGCAGCAAATCGCATTGGCCCGCATGAAAGGCTATGAAGGCGAGAACTGCTCCGAATGCGGTAACTTCACCATGGTCCGTAACGGAACCTGCCTGAAATGTGACACCTGCGGAAGCACGAGTGGGTGTAGTTAAGTAAAGCTCAAATTCCATGTAAAAAGGCGGGCTTGTAGGCCCGCCTTTTTTGTCTTTATAGAAATTCAAACCCGCATGAAAACGAATTTCTAACAGTGAATGGTCCACAATAACTCATTCATGCACAGCCGAGTAAATCGATAGCCCAATCGCACTGCATCGAACAAATTGGGGATCGACTTTCGGTGTCAGAGAACCGAACACCTGTGCGGTGATAGTCCCGTGAAAAATCACAGCATTTGAATTAGTGGCCCACAAACCAATTGCGTATGCCGCGTAGCGTATGGTGAAATGCTTTGGATCGCTCTGCGCGACCTCTAGCCAAATACACTCTCATATGGTCGGAGGTGATACGATCGCTAACATTGTCAGTTCTATAATTTTTCATTGTCAGTCTCCTTTTGAGATGTGTTGAATCTTGTACATTGCCTATTTAGGCCGTTGCACGAGTGCTGACAAACGCGTATTCCTTATTCGTCACATAAGGAAATTTGATCTGAATGGCATATCGACTCCCTCCTTTGAATGCACTGAAAGCCTTTGAAGCCACTGCGCGGCACATGAGTTTTTCCAAGGCCGCTGAGGAATTAAACCTCACACCGTCTGCATTATCCTATCAGGTGCGTATGCTTGAAGACTTCCTTTCAGTTAAGCTTTTCAATCGGTTGAACCGGGCGATTGAATTGACTGAACACGGTCACCGCATATTTCCAGGTGTGCGTGAAAGTTTCGAATTAATGAGTACTGCAATGGCCCGGTTGACTGCCGACACGCCAGACCATATTCTCGTGGTCTCCACTGGCCCGGCATTCGCTGCAAAGTGGCTTACGCCAAAGGTTGTGAACTTCATGGAGGCATGTCCAAATTTGGAAATGCGCGTTTCCGCAAATTTGGCATTGACTGACTTCGTAGAAGACCGGGTTGATGTATCGGTCCGGTTTGGGGCAGGACGCTATGAAGGGCTTCATTCCGAGCGTCTGGTGGGAGACTGGATAACACCGATGGTCGCGCCGCAATTGTTGGAAGGTGATAATGCGCTACGTACCCCGTCGGACATTGCAAAGCATATGTTGCTTCATGATGACAGCATACAAAACCTGCCAAGTGCTCCTGTTTGGAAAGACTGGTTGAGTGAAGCTGGAGTATCGGGCGTGGATTCAGGGAAGGGTGCCCGGTTCAACCATGCTGATCATGCATTAAACGCTGCGGCCAAGGGCAGTGGCGTTGTACTCGGTCGGGGCGTGTTGGCGGCAGATGACTTGGAAGTGGGGCGGTTGGTTATTCCGTTTCCTGAACTCACAATTGATACCGGATTTGCATTTTACTTCGTTTGCCCACCAATAATGTTGGATCGCCCGAAAGTTCAACAATTCCGGCAGTGGATTTTCGATGAATTTGCACGCGATCCCATTGCACCGCCGCACGTTTGATCTAGCAGTTTATCCCTTACAGGAGGCACTGTCTTTAGCCAGCACTTCGCATAAGACAGAACTACGCGTCTTGCGAACGGGACGTGCTTCAAAGGTTTTTACTGCCCATCTGCAACCACTTTTTGCGTCAACAGATTCCAGAAACAAGTGTGGAGGTGAACCTGGTTCAAGCGCCTGATGGCATTGCACGTTGGCACCAGTGCCCTTTGATACTGACAAGAAGAGCGTTCTTCTTGCTTGGTAGTTTGAGCACATCTCAGTATTCGGTGAGACAAGTTTACCCCTGCTCAAAGAATCTTTTTGAGTTACCGACAACCAAACAGGCTTGTCCGTCTCATTTATGACGCAAAAACTTGATCCAGAAGCGGGTAAAGAGAACAAACTGGATGTGATCGCCAAAGCAAGAAATAGGGGACGGGACATAGATACGTGCACTCCGATAGTTTGCCACAACAGGTTGTTTGGCGACCGAAATCCTTCTATCTATTGAACATATAAATTGGAAATGAAGATTGAGCTTATACAGTGTAATACACAAATGCTGAAAAACAGGGTTAACAAAGTCTTTCCAACATTCCTGCGATACATGCTTAGCGTGTTTTCAAGTATTAGTGCGATCATTCATAAGTTGATCAGGCCCAAAGTATGAAGTTTTCAAAACTATTGCTCTTACTTGTGACGCCAAGTTTTCTATTGAGCAGTTATACAACTCATGCCGAGAATGAAACCCGCGTTCAAGACTTGAAATTTGGTGCCTGTCAGTCAATTCAGTTTGATGGCAATGGCTATATTGTATGTTCTATTGAAATAGGAACTCATGATCTGCGGATGTTTCATGAAAAGGGAGAACCCGGTTTTTGGGGACCAAGTGTCTTTGGGGCTTTTGATGAGATAAGCGGGCATTTAGCCCCTGTCGGACAGAAACTCACATTCGCTATGAATGGCGGCATGTATCATAGGGATAGATCTGCTGTGGGGCTATATATTGCCGATGGAACTCAAAGCCAAAGCCTGAATACAAATGAGGGTGCCGGGAACTTTCATTTACTGCCCAATGGCGTATTTTACTGGGATAAAGACCAAGCTGGAGTCAAGGAAGCAAATGCATTTAGAGATGCAGAATTGAAACCGACCTATGCCACTCAATCAGGGCCAATGCTTGTCATCGATGGCGCGCTTCACCCACGATTTATTGTGAATGGAACATCGTTGAAAATGAGAAACGGTGTTGGCGTGAAACAAGATGGCAAGACAGTCTATTTCGCCATATCAGCGCAGCCGGTGAATTTCGAAAGTTTTGGGCGGTTGTTCCGAGATCATTTGAAAACGCCAAACGCACTATTTCTGGATGGCGGCAGGGCATCTCACATATTTGCTCCCGATTTGGAGCGCAATGACAACACCGAAAGGCTTGGACCAATCATTGCTGTTGTTGAGCAAATCGTTGAACCTGGTTTGTCATCAAATGCAGGTGAGGGCGCTGCCACGGGGACACAGCCCTAAGCGCTCTCGCCCATTGCCTCTTCAAGTTCGCCAGACAAGCCCAACCATTCTTCCTCAGTTAATTGAAGAAGTTTCTCTGCATCAGAGCGGAATTTTGACAGAGCGGAAACACGAGTAGGGTCAGTGGTGTATAAATCAGGATCTGCAAGAGCATTTTCAGCCTTTGAAATTTCTTGATTCAGTTTACTCATTTTCTGCTCTAAATCCTTGATTTTTTTACGCATTGGCGCAAGCTCTTCGCGTTTTAGAGCGGCTTCCTTACGCCGTTCCTGTGCGCTCATACCTTTGGTATGAATGATCTCAACTGGCGGGTTGGATTTGTGCTCAAGCGGCAGATTTGGTTTTTTACCAGTCAGGATAAAGCGACGGTAGTCGTCCATATCACCTTCGAAAGGTGCGATCGTACCATCGGCGACCAGCCAAAGCCGTTCAACACTTGCATCAAGGAGCGATCTATCGTGGCTTACGATAATCACGGCACCTGGAAAATCATTCAGCGCTTGCGTCAATGCTTGGCGGCTATCGATATCAAGGTGGTTGGTCGGCTCATCAAGAATAAGCATGTGCGGACCATGGAAGGTCGCAAGGCCGAGCATCAAGCGGGCCTTTTCACCACCGGAAAGTTGGGCCACCTTGGTATCCATTTTATCGGCACCAAGCCCCATTTGAGCGACACGCGCCCTAACCTTTGAATCGTGTTGCTGTGGCATAAGTGGGCGAACATGTTCGAACGCCGATTGCTCTGGCTTTAATTCATCAAGCTGATGTTGCGCAAAGTAGGCGACCTTCAGCTTGGACGGTTTTGTAATATTGCCAGTTTCTGCACCAAGCCGTTCCGCTAATAGTTTCGCAAAGGTCGACTTACCATTACCGTTTTGACCGAGAAGGCCGATGCGGTCGTCATCATCAATTCGTAGGCTGATGTTGCGCAAAACCGGTTCACCCGGCGTGTAGCCAACAGAAACATGCTCAAAGTGCATAATTGGCGGCGCAAGCAACTTTTCTGGCGGAGGAAATCGGATTGGAAGACTGGTTTCATCAATGAGAGTGGTAGCGGTTCCCATTTTTTCCAGTGCTTTGATGCGCGATTGTGCCTGTCGAGCCTTTGAAGCCTTGTAGCGGAACCGTTCGACAAACGCTTCCATATGCTTGCGAGCAGCATCGTGTTTGACTTTGCCTTTTTCCAGCAAAACCTGCTTTTCACGGCGAGTTCGTTCAAAAACGTCGTAGCCGCCGCGGTATGAGGTTATTTTCTTGTGCTCGAGATGAGCAATCATCTCGACAGACTCATTCAACAAATCTCTGTCATGGCTGATAATGATAATCGTGTGTGGGTATTTTTTCAGATAGGCTTGCAGCCACAATGTGCCTTCCAAATCCAAATAGTTGGTGGGCTCATCGAGAAGCAAAAGGTCTGGTTCAGAGAACAGAACGGCAGCGAGCGCCACACGCATACGCCAACCACCAGAGAAGTCTGAACAAGCGCGGCCTTGGGCTTCGGCATCGAATCCAAGACCGGACAAGATGGTCCCCGCGCGCGATTCCGCGGAATACGCATCGATATCGCTAAGACGTGTATAAATTTCAGAAATACGGTCGGGGTCGACAGCCGTTTCAGCTTCTTCAAGTAGGGCTGTTCGTTCTTTGTCTGCTCGAAGCACAAATTCCAAGAGCGTATCCGGGCCACCGGGTGCTTCCTGGGCTACCTGTCCAACACGTGCATTGCGCACAAGGCTGATGGTCCCACTCTCAGGAGCAAGATCACGGGTGATGAGTTTGAATAGTGTGGTTTTTCCGGTTCCGTTCTTGCCAACAAGTCCTATTTTTGTGCCAGCAGGAATGGTCAGAGTAGCGTCGTCCAGAAGAAGGCGCCCTGCCATACGAAACGTTATGGAATTAATGGTCAACATAGTTGCGAGCTTGTGCCGCGAACATGTATGAATTGCAAGGCTCTGGTTGGCAGAGAATGGCAAAATTTGGGTTTGGTGAAAACAAAATTGGATCAAGTGCTGGCAATGCAACACCAACACCTGTTTTGACGCTTGCCAAAACACTTTTGGACCGGTCGTTGCAATGGAACAAATACGAATGAGGAATGCATGAGTTTAGTTTTGTATGATCTTTGTGGAGCTGACGAAGCTCAGCGCTTTAGTCCATATTGTTGGCGCATCAAGCGGGCCATGCTGCACAAAGGGTTGTCTTATGAAACTATTGCAGTTCCATTCAAAGGCATTTCAATGATCGAAGGTAACACTGCAAACACAGTTCCCATGTTGCGTCATGGGGAAACTATCGTCACAGATTCTTTTGCTATCGCTGAATATCTTGATGAGACGTTTCCAGAAACGCCGCTGCTTTTCGATGGGGAAGATTCACGCGCACTGTGTCGATTTATCGAAGCGTGGGTGTATTCCGCTCTGCACCCAGGAATTGTTCGAATGGTCGTAAACGACATCCACGACATTCTGGATGATGAGAACCAAAGATACTTCCGCGAAACGCGCGAACGTTCGCTTAAAACAACACTTGAAGTCGCACACGCCGAGAGGGATGAACACAAAGCTGGGTTTCAAAAAAATCTCTTGGCTTTGGATTTAATGCTTCGCCAACAGCCATTCATTGGCGGTCAGACACCAAATTTTGCCGACTTCATTGTTTACGGGACGTTGAAATGGCCCGCAGAATGCAGTGACTACAATATTCTGCCCGAAAAGGTACGCATTAAAGATTGGTATGAAAGCCTGGATGTTTGATTGTTTTATGCTGATTGCTAGCTCAGAACCGCTAAAAGCCGGGCTTTCGCCAATTTGGCAGGCAAAAAAGGTTGCAGCCATTGGTCTGCGAAGCTAAGAGAGCGCAAAGACGCGTGAAAGCGCGGTTTTTCTCCCAATCAATATCAAATGAACAGAGTTTTGACATGGCTATCGAACGCACATTCTCAATCATCAAACCAGATGCAACAAAGCGTAACCTTACAGGCAAAGTTATTGCCAAATTTGAAGACGCCGGTCTGCGCGTTATTGCTTCAAAACGCATCCACATGAGCCAAGCTCAAGCTGAAGGTTTTTATGCAGTACACAAAGAGCGTCCGTTCTTTGGTGAATTGGTTGAATTCATGATCTCTGAGCCAGTTGTTGTTCAGGTTCTTGAAGGCGAAAATGCGATTGCGAAAAACCGCGAAGTAATGGGTGCCACAAACCCAGCAGAAGCTGACGCTGGTACCATCCGTAAGGAATTCGCACTTTCCATCGGCGAAAACTCCGTTCACGGTTCTGATGCACCGGAAACAGCTGCAGAAGAAATCAAATACTTCTTCAACGACGACGAAATTGTTGGCTGATTAGAAACTGCTACAATATTTTAGAAAAAGCGCGATTAGAAATGATCGCGCTTTTTTGTTATGCGCCCATGCCTAGCTTGTGCATAAGTTCCATATCCCAATATGTAGCCTCGATCTTGTGGCCATCTGGATCACGAACAAAGCACCCATAGTAGGGCTCTCCGTAGTGCGGGCGCGGGCCTGGCTCTCCATCTGGTGTGGCACCATTTGCAATGGCTGCATCCCAAAACGCATGAACTTCATCTTTCGATCTGGCAACGAAACCAAAATGCGTTCCATTCCCGACCGATGGCGGAGTTCCATCTTCTGGTGTCTGAACCCAGAACTCGGGGTATTCCCGGCCGTAAGCAGTTGCGCCGGGATGACTCATTATTTTTCGAATACCCATCGCTCCCAAAACGGCATCATAAAATTTGATTGCCTGGTCGAAATCATGCACGCCAATTGAAACGTGCGACAATATGCTGGGGTTCTCAGTTTCGTCGGTCATATCTACCTCTTCGGTTATCGTTAAATGTACAATAACTGACGCATACTGACAGCATGTTGTCAGTATGTTGTGCTATAGAAATTTTATGAGACGAGCAGATAGACTTTTACAGATCATTCAAATTTTGAGGCGTGCAAGACGCCCATACCCAGCCAGCGCAATTGCTGATGAGTTGGAGGTATCACTACGCACGATCTATCGTGATATAGCGGATTTGGCTGGCAACAGGGTTCCCATTCGGGGAGAAGCCGGTGTCGGCTATGTTTTAGATGATGGGTATGATGTACCTCCGCTGATGTTTACTGCAGCTGAGTTGGAAGCAATCATGTTGGGTATGCGCATGGTGCAGGAACGCGGTGATGAAGAACTGCGTCTGGGTGCGCGTGATGCTGTGGCCAAAATTGAAGCTGTGATTCCTGAGAATTTGAAACAAACATTTATCGATGCGCCGCTTTATGCTGCGGATTTTGGGCTTAAAACACCAGACAAAGTCGATGTCGCACAAATTCGTCTTGCGATGCGGGAACAGCGAAAGCTCAAAATTTCATATAGCGATGAGAAAGGGCAGTCGAGCGAACGAATAATATGGCCAGTTTCAATTGGGTATTTTCGCGTGGCGCGCGTGGTGGTGGCCTGGTGCGAACTGCGGGTAGACTTTAGGCATTTCCGGACAGACAGGATCGAAAGCATGAATGTTCTTGATGAGCGCTATCGCCCTAGACGAGCGTCTTTATATAGTGATTGGTGGAAGGTGCATATGAAACCGTACGAGGTATGTTTAAAGCCTCAAAATTCCAGAAAACCATAAAGTTCGGTTGAATGGTCTTTGCTAACATCGACCTTGTTACCCTGACTCCAACTCACATGACTGCTGCACACGGCAGATAGAGCTTTTGCATAAATAAGGTGCTCAGCTTTCAAAATCCGTGAACTCAAGACTTCCTCGTTGTCGTCAGGTAATACGGGCACGGCTACCTGTGCGATAATCGGCCCACCATCCATTTTTTCACTGACGAAATGCACAGTACAACCGCTTATACACGCTCCAACATCCAAGGCTTTTTGCTGCGGGGTCAATCCTTCGAAAGACGGCAAAAGCGATGGGTGGATATTGAGAATTCTACCGCGCCATCGCCTTACGAATGTCGCGGACAACAGCCGCATAAAACCCGCAAGGCACACAAAATCTATTTTCGCAGCTACAAGCTCTTCATTAAGCGCAGTTTCAAAGTCCGCTTTGCTATCAAAGCTTTTGTGATCCAACGTTTCGACATTCAGACCGTTAGACGCTGCCCATTGAATTCCATCAGCGTCTGGTCGATTTGAAATAACCTTACTGATTTCATACGGAACATCTGACGCTTCAGAAGCGGCAAAGAGGGCCTTTAAATTGCTGCCTCTGCCAGATATCAGTACGGCAACTCTCTTTTTCATGCCTGAAATCCGGATAAATGATTGTGATAGATCACTTGGTTTTCGTTCGTGGATTTGCTTTCAACACGGCCGAGCTCCACTGGCGCTTCCCCTGCAGTATTCAGCGCGTTCAAAACCGTATCCTTTTGAGTTTGAGAAACGACCAAGATCATACCAATTCCACAATTGAATGTCCGCAGCATTTCTTCTTCTGCAACACCACCAGCCTTTGCAAGCCAATCGAATACAGGAGCAAATGGCACATTGTTCAAATTAATATGGACGCAGACATCATCTGGAAGCACGCGCGGGATATTCTCCGTGAAGCCACCGCCGGTGATATGGGCAAGCGCTTTGACGCCCTTTGTATCTTTTATGGCTGATAAAAGAGGCTTCACATAAATTCTGGTTGGTTTCATGAGCACCTGACTAAGCGTCACCTCAGGCTCGAATGGTGCCGCTGCATGAATATCTGCCCCCGTCACTTCCAATATTTTTCGAACAAGAGAATATCCATTGGAGTGCACACCCGATGAAGGAAGGCCGAGCAAAACATCTCCAGCTGCTATATTATCGAGAGGGAGCGTTTCGCCGCGTTCAACCGCTCCAACACAAAAACCCGCAAGATCGTAATCGCCTTCGCGGTAAAGGCCAGGCATCTCGGCTGTTTCGCCGCCAATTAATGCAGCACCTGCTTCTTTGCATCCATCAGCAATGCCTGAAATCACGTCTACTGCGACACCGCGTTCCAATTTCCCACACGCATAGTAATCCAGAAAGAAAAGCGGTTCGGCGCCCTGAACAACAAGGTCATTTACACACATTGCTACAAGATCAATGCCGATGGTCTCATGCAAACCTGTTTCGACTGCTAGTGCCAACTTGGTTCCAACACCATCATTAGCCGCAACTAAAATAGGATCTTCGAAGCCTGCGGCCTTCAAGTCAAATAGCCCGCCAAACCCGCCCAAATCAGAATCGGCTCCTGAGCGAGCTGTTGCCTTTACCTTTGGCTTTATATCGTCGACCAATGCATTTCCGGCATCAATATCAACCCCAGCATCGAGATATGACAAACCGTTTGATGTGGAGCTTTGAGAGTTCGCCATTGGATACGCCTTGCTGATAGGTCAATAAGCGTCGGTGTGCCTTGTGTACCAAGGAAATTCAAGGGTTATTCTGCAATTTCCCAGTGCTAGAATGCTATTCAGACTTAGACCCTACACATGAAGTTACTTTGCGGCGGAGTTCACCTTCATTGTGACCCATCAATTCTCCTGCAGGAAAGGTCACTGGCGAAGACTCTAGTCAAGGAGAAACTGGGCCATTTCTTTCCGCCAATGCCAAATATCAAACCAATGGCTGTTGTTGTGTCGCGCAATGAATGCCACCGCCTGTTTCACCGATTGGATCAACATCAAGTGTCACAATCTCTCTTCCTGGATAGAGAAATTCCAGTACACGAACCGCCTCCCTGTCCGTATCTGTATCTCCAAATTGGGCAGCGATCACGGCTCCATTGCAGACATAGTAATTGACGTAGGAGGCAACAAAATCCTGGGAGGTAATACGCGTGTCGTAAGGCTCTGGTATGACGACCAATTGCAGCATTTTGCCTTTGTGATCTGTCTCGTTTTTCAAAATCTCATAAGTTTCGAACGCTGCGATACTCCAAGGATCACTCGGATCGGGTTTTTCCGGCAGCTTAATTACCACCACTCCAGGCGATGAAAATCTTGCAAGTGAAGCAATGTGATAGTCAGTAATATCTGCACCCGCCACACCTGGCGCCCAGATAACTTTGCTGCCACCAAGCGCTTGCAGGAGTTGCCTCTCAATCTGTGCTTTGCTGTGCGTATTCCTGTTTTGGTTTATCCAGCTGCTCTCATGAGCAATCAGCGTTCCTGCACCGTCTGATTCTACTCCACCTGCTTCACCCACAAGGCCGTTGTTCAATACAGGTAACTTCAACATTTTCGCAATTTTTGATGCAATTTGCCCATCATTGTCATGGGCCTGTTTGCCGCCCCAACCATTGAAGTTTAATTGTGAAACAGCGACATCGCCTACGCGGTTTTTGACAAAAACCGGACCAGAATCTCGGCACCACAAATCGTCAGTTGGGACATCCCAAATTTCAACGGCAGAACCAAGTTTAGATTGTGCGGCAAGTTTGAAACGCTGATCCATCAGCATAACCACTGGTTCAAATTCGGAAATTGTATTTGCGACATCAGCAATAGCTTGTTGCAACATATCTAGGAAAACCGGGTCTGGATGAACTTCGGTGTTTACGGGCCACTGCATAAACGTGCGCAAATGTGGCTCAGCCTCTTCAGGTAACCAGAATTGATCTGTCTCCATATGAGCCGTTTTCTCAGAAAATGCGTTTCTTGGTAATAAACCCGAAACCAAAAATGCTGATGTGTTCGCTATAAAGTTTCTTTTAGAGATCATTCAGATGCGTTCAAAATATACATTTCGAAGACGCATAACACAAACCTGTACTAGTTTTGTGGAAGGCTGAATCAAGGTAGAACACTAGCCAGCGTATCCAAAAACTCTCGGCAGCCACAATACTGTGTCTGGCACAAGAACCATGATCAAAAGCGCTACAATCAAGATGAACAAGAACGGTAACACTTCACGTATTATTCCTTTGAGTGGAATTCCGGTCGTTGCATTTATGACAAACAACAGCAGCCCATAGGGCGGTGTTATCAAGCCGATCATTGTATTTACTACGATGACCACGCCAAAATGAACAAGATCGATCCCCAGCTCACGAGCCGCCGGCAGAAACAGCGGCACGATAACCAGCAATATGGTGGCGGCGTCCAACAAACAGCCAAGCAGCAACAGCAGCAGCATTAGCGCTAGCATGAACCCTAGACGTGATAGTTCCATCGACTGCAGCCATGCCGCAACAGCGTCTGGTATACGTTCTGTGGCGACGATGTAGTTGAAAATGAGAGCTGCGCCGATAATTAAACCAACGGTTGCCGAAGACTTCGCGCTGTTGAGGAATATTTGATAAAGTGAACGAAATGTCAGTGCCCGGTAGAAAACAGCTGCTAAAAGAAGTGCATATAGAGCGGCGACTGCCGCTGCTTCTGTTGGTGTTGTCACACCGCCATAAATTCCATACAGCAAAATTGCGGGCATCAGCAGGGCAGGAAATGCCTTGAAAGTTATACCGGGCATTTCTCGCATAGATACAGGTTGTTCGATTGGGAAATTTCGTCGGGTGGCGATGATTACGTTCATAATCATCAGAGCAGCTGCCATCATCAGACCTGGAACAAGTCCAGCTAAAAATAGAAAACCAATCGACGTGTCAGAAACCAAGGCGTACAAGACCATTGGAATTGACGGTGGGATAATGGGCCCAATTGTTGCCGATGCCGCAGTAATGGCAGCAGCAAAGCTGGGACTGTAGCGACCTTCACGGGTCATCATTTCTATAATGATTTTGCCTATACCAGCTGCATCCGCAATAGCTGATCCGGACATTCCCGAAAATATTACGGAAGCAATTACGTTTACTTGTGCCAGCCCTCCGCGAAACCGTCCAACTAAGGCGACGCAAAACGTAAGAAGGCGTTCGGAAATGGTTCCTGCATTCATAATGTTCGCTGCGACAATAAACAGCGGAACAGCAAGTAGAATGAAGGAGCTATAAAGCCCCTGGACAATTTGCTCGGAAGCCAAGCCCAAGTCTTGACCTTTAATGGCCAGGAAGACAACGGCAGCAGAAATCATCGCATAGGCTATGGGTGTGCCAATTGCGGCTAGTCCAAAAACCGTCGCAATGCAAAATAGAAAGGCGTCACTCACCAGTATCATTCCCATGCTCTTCAATTGTGGAACCGCGCATAAGCTTTATGGCGCGCCACAAATAACGCAGGATAATCACTGCGGCAAAAATCAGATAGATACCAAAGACGTAGTCAAGTCTGATCCCAAGAGTGGAAGACTTCTCGATCTTCATAAATGAGACAAAGTCGTAGGTAGCAGGGAAGGATGCAGAAAACGCAGCCACCAGCGAGATGGCGGAAATGAACGCAAAAACCTTGCGCCCTTTGTAACCTGCACCGACATATAAAATATCGAACCGCACATGCTCTTTATCACGCACCAAGAATGCAGCAGACCAGAATATCAACCAAAGCCAAGCAAGCAGGCACGCTTCTAAGGTCCATCCAAGTGGTTCACGGATCACATATCTGCTGATTATTTGCAGAATAAAGGCTGAAAACATGACAGCGAGGAGTGCAACCGCCACATCTTCAGCCCTACGGTGCAATTGGGAAAGCACCTTTTTCATATAACAACTCTGAAATTAGAGTGCGTTCACACGGTCGAGAACGCCTTCAGGCCAATCTTTGGAAAACTCAGATTCTAGATACATTTTTTGAACCTGCTCACGGAAAGCCGCAACATCTGGTTCATAGACCTTAAGACCTTCTCCGCGGAAATATTCTACAAGAGATGCTTCGTTTTCTTCGATGCTGTCGCTGATTGAGTGACACGCGGCGCTGGCCGCGGATTGAGTTGTAGCTTGCTGATCTGAACTCATGCCGTCCCAAGAAGATTTGGAAAATGCAAGGAAGTTCATATCTGCAAGGTGACCAGTCAACACTATTTGCTTTGTCACTTCATGGAACTTGCGATCTTTAACAGTCGGAAGTGGGTTGTCTTGGCCATCGATAGCACCAGTTTGTAAGCCGGTATAAACTTCAGTAAATGCCATTGGCGTAGGAGATGCGCCCAATGCTTTACCGAGGAATTGCCAAGCATCAGTGCCAGGCATACGCAAATTCACGCCAGCCAAATCGGCTGGTGTCTTCACATCTTTTTCTACACGCAGATTCAATTGGCGCTTGCCAAAATACATGACGCAGAGAAGTTTTACACCCAACTCATCTTCTACAAGTTGATACATCTCGTCGCCGATATCGCCTTCGAAAACAGCGCGCTGGTGGTCTGCGTCACGAAGTAGGTAGCCTGCTGTAAAAATTGACCAATCTGGGATTAACTTCGCGATTTCCTGTGCCGATGTAATCGACATTTCTAAGTTGCCACGAGCGATTGCTACAAGTTCAGTGCCTTGTTTGAATAGGCTGTCATTGTAGTGAGGCTCGTAAGTGGCAAATTCTTTAACGCCATCTGCAAATACGCTTGCAAGGCCTTGAGAACGGAAATCAGTTTCACTTGCTGGTGTAGACATGCGGAGCGTAACTTTATCCGCTGCGATCGCTTGACCTGCAACAGACAGTGTAAGCGCAGCTGCCAATGTCAGCGCTGCTTTCTTAAATGGTTTCATGTTGATCCTCCCGGAAGTGTTGCATTTTTCAATGCCGCAATGGGCATCTTTAGTTCCAACAAAATGCTGGACTTGAACATCCTTGCCACGATATAGCATTACTTGCAACATAAACGTAACACGCTAACATGTTACAGTGCAGGGAACATCAAATTGAATCCAAAAGCAGACCGTTTCGGCATGTCCGTAGCCTTAGCCACACCCTTTGGGATCGATGGTTCTATACTGCACGACAAATTTTATGCTCACGCAAAATGGTGTTTGGCAAATGATTGCGACTCGGTCACTTTTTTTGGCACCACCGGCGAGGGGCCGTCCCTGACATCTGACGAACGATGGCTTGCCTTTAAAAGAGTAGTGGAAAGCGGAATATCACCGGAACACATTGTAGTTGGTGTCATTCCAACAACAATTTCCGATGCAATTGTGGAAACCAGCAGAGCGTTAAACGCCGGTGCCAAAGCAGTTCTGCTTGCGCCGCCATTTTATTTTAATGGACTTCATGAAGACGGAGTGTACGAGTGGTTTTGCGCTGTTCTGGATGGTGTTGGAACCACAGTCCGTGATATAATTTTATATAATATTCCATCTCTGACGCAAGTGCCCGTGTCCATCGATATGATCTCCCGCCTAAGGACAAAATTTGGATCTGCAATTCGCGGTGTAAAAGACTCCAGTTGCGATTGGGGAAATACTGAACCACTGGTGCAAGCTCACAGCGATATAGATATTTTGGTGGGTGATGAGCGTGATCTCGCACCTGCTGTAAGGCTTGGTGGGTCTGGTGCCATTGGTGGGCTAGCAAACCTGTTTCCAGCTCAAGTGCGCGACCTAGTTGAAGGCCGAGACAATACCTTTATAACTGAATTGGTGGATCTGATTGTTAGTGAGCCCGTTGTTTGTTCAATCAAGGCAATAATCGCGCATGAAAAGTCTGATTCTGATTGGCTTGATCCCAGATTACCGCTTTTGGCGCTTAGTCAGTCAAAACAAATGGAATTCGTTGACAAACTAAATATTCTGAAGCTGCGGCACAACATAAGTTGAATATGCGAACACAAGTAAATCAAGAAAAGGGCCTGCGTCCGGATAAACTCCGAGAAAAAGCGTACAAATCCTTTACGCAACATTTGCTTGCCCATGACGTGCGTCCTGGTCAGTTTGTCTCACAACGCGAATTGGTCAATTTAACTGGAATGCCGTTGGGCGCAATTCGAGAATTAGTTCCCAGGTTAGAAGCTGAAGGTCTCATTACAACAATACCAAAAAGAGGGATGCAGATTGCATCTCTGGATTTGAATTTGGTGCGCGACGCCTATCAATTCAGGCTCATCATTGAAAAAGAGGCCGTTGCCCGTTTTACTAGAAGCGCTTCGGAAGAAGAAATACGTGACATCGCTCATACACACGCGGCGATTTTAGAGGAAGCCAAGGCCGGTCCGATAACTTCGGAGTTGGAAGCGCGTGCGCAGACTGTTGACTGGAATTTCCACGATCTGATTGTAGACGCAATGCAAAATGAAATCATTTCGAAAGCCTATCAAGTCAACTCCATAAAAATACGATTAATCCGAAAAGAGCTTACTCGTATCGATGGACACGTGATTTCCGCGATGACTGAACATATGAGTATTGTGGACGCACTTATAAAAAGAGATGTGGAAACAGCTATTTCGGCGACTGTCAGCCATATTCAGACCGCACGGGACCGGGCTATTGGTCTTTGAGGCCAATATTGGGACTGCAATATGAAGAAAAGCAATGAAAACGGGATCTACTATGACCCTGAGATTGCTCAATTTTATGATGGATCGAATAGGGCCCGGCCTGACTTCGATTTTTGCAGGGTGCTGGCAAAAGACGTGGATTCAATTTTAGATTTGGGTTGCGGTACTGGAGACTTGGCAATTTCCCTTGCTGCCGAAAGTTCGGTTGTCGCCGTCGACCCAGCTGCTCCGATGCTTGAAATAGCTAACGGGAAACCAGGTGCTGACCGTGTCACATGGTACCAATCTGACGCAAAAACCCTTCGCCTTAACCAAAAATTCGACCTAATTGTTCTCACAGGTCATACATTTCAGGTGTTTCTGAATACGGCAGATCAAAGGTCGGTACTAACTACCATTTCATCTCATTTGAAAAAAAATGGGCGCTTTATTTTCGATACTAGAAACCCAAGCTTTGCTGGTTCAAAGGAACGAATTCGTGGACAGGTAAAGCGGAGTTTCGAGCACATTCAATTGGGTTTGATCAAAGCTTGGAATTCATCGACCTACGATCAAGACAGTCAGGTTTTATCTTATGAAAATGGATTTGAAGTTACAGCTTCGGGTAAAGTGCACTCTGCAAAAGCACAAATAAAATATACGTCACAAAATGATGTCGCGCAAATTGTTGAGGGCGCAGGTCTTGAGGTCAACTCTTGGTTTGGAGATTGGAGCGGAGGGGCGTTTCACACCGGTGCTCCCGAGATCATTCCATTGGGTGGACTTTCTGAATAAGTTGAGCTCACACCTAAATCTTGTCGCTCGAGTTTCTAGGTGGATGGAAGTTTCGACTGCGATCACCATCAACAAAGTAGCGCTACTACAGCAAACGGTTCATTTCTAAAAATGACTATACCCAACCTTATTTCAATCTTCCGTTTGCTCATTGTTCCTCTGATTGTGTGGCTTCTGAGCATACAAGAATTTTCGATTGCTTTTTGGCTATTTCTTGCAGCGGGCATTTCTGATGCCGTGGATGGTTTTATTGCGAAGAAATTCAATCAAACGAGTGATTTGGGCGCGCATTTAGACCCCATCGCAGACAAGGTTATGTTGGTTGCAGTTATATTGACCCTTGGTATTCAGGGACTGCTTCCAATCTGGCTTGTGATATTAGCAATCAGCCGGGATATTTTAATCGTCGGTGCGGTCATCTTAACCTGGATTATCAACGAGCCAATTCCGATGAAACCTCTTTTAGTGAGTAAAGCTAATACCGTTGCGCAAATTGCCTTGGTTTGTGTTGTTATGGGAGCAATGGCCTTCGAGCTATCGTTGGGAGCGAGCTTAAATATACTGATCGCATTGGTGGCCGGTCTGACCGTTATATCCACGATCGCATACATTTTGGGCTGGATTGCCCATATAGGTGATGTGGAAAAGACCTAAAGCAATGGACTGATGACCTAATTCGTTTTTATATCAAGTCATACTAACCTAAATATCGGCCTCTCAACCCATGGGCGAAGGAACACTACATTGACAGTACGCAACCATTTCATTTTTTGGCTTTGTGCGTTGTTTGCGCTCGCTTTGTTTCTTTATGTTTTCCGCGGGATTTTATTACCATTCGTCGCAGGAATGGGCCTTGCCTATTGCCTGGATCCAATCGCTGATTGGTTTGAACGGCGCGGTTTTAGCAGAATGATGGCAACGGTCGTTATTCTGTTTGTGTTTCTCATTATTTTTATATTGGCATTGATTGTCATCATCCCATTGTTGGGTGCGCAAACGGCCAATTTCATTGAACGGCTTCCAGGTCTTGTTTCCCAATTACAAATGCGTCTTTCAGAGATTAATGGCGGATGGCTTGAACGAGTGATCGGCGAAGATCGAGCAACAATGCAGCAATCCTTTTCTGACTTGCTCAAAGAGGGAGCAGGCTGGCTAACAGGTCTTTTGAAGTCGGTTTGGAGTGGAGGTCAGGCACTTCTGGATATTGCTGGTCTTTTTGTAGTTACTCCGGTGGTTGCATTTTACCTGCTTTACGATTGGGACCGCATGGTAGCCAAGGTAAATTCTTGGTTGCCAAGAGACAATGCGTCGATCATTCGAGAGTTGGCTGGTCAAATCAATGAGGCGCTGGCAGGATTCGTGCGAGGGCAGGGATTAGTCTGTCTTTTGTTGGGTGGCTTCTATGCTATCGGGTTGAGCCTTGCTGGCCTTAATTTCGGTCTTTTGATTGGACTGCTTGCAGGACTGCTGAGCTTTATACCTTATGTCGGTTCAATTACGGGGTTTATTCTCGCAATTGGTGTCGCGTTGGTTCAGTTCTGGCCAGACTATTTCAACATTGTTTTGATTGCCGTGATATTTGCTGCCGGACAATTCCTTGAAGGCAATGTCTTACAACCTCGTCTTGTTGGGCGGTCCGTAGGGCTGCACCCCGTATGGCTCATGTTTGCACTTTTTGCATTCGGCTCCCTATTTGGTTTTGTGGGGTTACTGGTTGCAGTGCCTTTGGCGGCAGCAGTTGGTGTGCTCGTGCGGTTTGGTCTGCGGCAGTATTTGGAAAGCCGGTTTTACAAAGGCCTTGGATCATAAACATGCCGGGTAACCGAACAGTGCAGATGTCGTTTGATCTACCTGTTCAAGCGGCTATGTCGGTTGAAGACTTCATCATCGATGATACCAACCGGACTGCTTTTGAAATCATATCCAATTGGCCAAACTGGCCGTCTAACGTAGTGGTGCTCGCTGGCCCCGTCGGGTCCGGGAAAAGCCACTTATCTGCGATCTATGCGAATTTGTCGGGTTCTATTCTGCTCAATGCAAATGACCTTCCCAGACCAGGGGACTTACCTCAATTGGCAGATCAATCCGCTGTGGTCGAAGATATTCACGATGCAAATCTGGATGAAACAAAGCTATTTCACCTTTTGAACCATGTCCGCGAGCAGGCTTCGTCTCTTCTAATCACAAGTCGTACATGGCCGGAAAGTTGGGCGTTGGACTTACCTGATTTACGCAGTCGTTTGAGGGCCGCTCATCCTCTGGAGTTAAACGAACCAAGCGACGTACTTTTAAAGCAGGTTTTAGTTAAACTGTTCGCGGATAGGCAGCTGAACGTAGAAGCACGCGTCCTTGACTATCTATTGGTCCGAATGGAGCGCTCATTATCGGCCGCGGGAAGTCTGGTAGATAAATTGGATCGGTTGTCGCTAGAACGCAACAGGCCAATCACAAGGCAATTGGCCTCTGAGGTCATCTGACTCCCACAAAACTTACTATTAACTGCAAATGCCAGTTTTGAAGAAAATATCCTCGAATTGTCATAGTGTTGAGCCAACTCACCTATATGGGGTACTGGATATATCCGAAGCAATAACTTCGAAAGTAAGTTCATGAACGAAAAATCAATTGAAGAGATCTTGGTTGAGCAACTGGCTGAAGCGGACGCAAATCCAATTCAACGTGCTCCTGAGCCGCCTGTCCCTTCCAGTGGCAGCACGCCATTGAAGCTAGACACTGCTATGATGGATGACCCAACGCGATTTATGAACAGAGAGCTTTCCTGGCTCGGTTTTAATAGCCGCGTATTGGAGGAAGCAGAAAATTCAAGCCATCCTCTTTTAGAGCGGTTGCGGTTTCTGTCTATATCGGCCGACAATCTCAATGAATTTTTCATGGTGCGCGTTGCCGGCTTAAAAGGTCAGCAGCGTGAGGGTATTAAAACCAAAAGCGCTGACGGTTTGACCCCAACACAACAGCTGCATCAACTGGATGTGGCAGTTGATCAGTTGGTGCAAAATCAGCAAGATACGTTCAAACGCTTGCGTAAAGACCTTGAAAGCGCGGGGGTTTTTCTGCTGTCATCAGACGAACTTACATCATCCGATAATGAATGGCTCGATGGCTATTTTACGGATTCCATATTCCCAGTTCTGACTCCGCTTGCGATTGACCCTGCCCATCCATTTCCATTTATTCCAAATCTAGGTTTCTCGCTGATTTTGCAATTGCATGCGATTTCCGCTGGCGTTAAGCGCGGCAAGAACATGACTGGCTTACTGCGCATTCCAAGTGCCATAAGCCGCTTTGTACAGCTACCCAAAGCAGAGGACGCTACCGCTCGTTTCATTTCGATGGAAGATGTGATCAGCATGTTTATCCCACGACTCTTCCCTGGGTATGAGATCCTTGGGAAGGGGACCTTCCGAGTGATCCGTGATTCTGAAATGGAGATCGAGGAAGAGGCGGAAGATTTAGTGCGTTTATTCGAGTCCGCGCTTAAACGCCGCCGCCGCGGTTCCGTCATTAGACTTGAAGTCAGTCAAGACGTTCCAGACACATTGCGGGAGTTTGTGGCAGCTGCTTTGCAAACTAAATCGTCTGATGTTGTCACAATAGACGGCGTCATGGCCTTAAGCGATTTATCGCAAATGGTTAAGTTGGATGTGCCAGACCTATTGTTCAACAAGTCGCGTGTTCGGTTCCCGGAAAGGATTCGGGAACACGGTGGTGATTGTTTTGGTGCTATTCGTGAAAAAGACCTTGTCGTTCACCATCCATATGAGAGTTTCGATGTGGTTTTGCAGTTCATTCTGCAAGCAGCGAAGGATCCTGACGTTGTCGCCATCAAACAAACGCTTTACCGAACCTCTAACAACAGTCCCATCGTAAGCGCCCTAATTGAGGCAGCAGAAGCTGGGAAGTCTGTAACTGCTCTAGTTGAGCTTCGAGCTAGATTTGATGAAGAAGCAAATATACGCTGGGCACGAGATCTTGAAAGAGCTGGCGTACAAGTTGTCTATGGATTCCTTGAGCTTAAGACACATGCGAAGATGTCGTTGGTCATCCGACGTGAAGATGGACAAATGAAGACCTATTGCCATTTCGGAACTGGTAACTACCATCCGATAACAGCCAAAATTTATACGGATTTATCGTATTTTACCGATGATCCAGTTCTGGCGCGTGATGCTGCGAGAGTTTTCAACTTTATAACCGGATACGCGCGTCCTCAAGATGTAGAGCAATTGGCTGTTTCTCCTTACACGTTAAGAGAACGCATGCTTCAACATGTTGAAGAAGAAATACAACATGCCAAAGCAGGGCGCCCCGCACAAATTTGGGCGAAAATGAATTCCCTAGTTGATCCGCAAATTATCGATTCTTTTTACCGAGCCAGTCAAGCCGGTGTAAAAATCGATTTGGTTATTCGGGGGATATGCTGCCTTAGACCTCAATTGGCAGGGATTTCTGAAAATATTCGTGTGAAATCTATCGTCGGGCGGTTTCTTGAACACAGTCGAATCGTATGTTTTGGAAATGGTGCAGGTTTACCGTCAAATGAGGCTATTGTTTACATCGGCTCAGCTGATTTCATGCCACGCAATCTGGATCGCCGAGTGGAAACTATGGTGCCAATTAGCAACCCAACTGTGCACGATCAGATTATTGATCAGATTATGGTTGCCAATCTGCGCGACAATAAGCAAAGTTGGAAAATCCTGTCCGATGGATCATCAGAACGGTTGGTACAGGGCGAAGGTGAGGAAGCCTTTAATCTCCATAATCATTTCTTGACGAACCCAAGCCTGTCGGGCCGCGGCAAGTCACTGAAGAAGAACCCACCGAAGTCCATTGCCAAACGTAATAAGTCAAAATCCAAGTCAAAAACCTGACAGTAACCAGGTTCCATTTTCTGATTCCGATACATCATTGGTGTCCCAAAACACAAATGTAAGCAGCTCAGCTTCCACAGAATCAACGAAAGCTCAAGGGCGTTTGCAGGGTGAAGGCCCCGTCGGGGTTATCGACATTGGTTCCAACTCTGTGCGCCTGGTGGTCTACGAACGTTTGACGCGTTCTCCATCGGTGTTCTTCAACGAGAAGGTACTGTGTGGTCTTGGGCGTGGCGTCGCCGAAACTGGCGTTTTGGATGCCGACAGCATGGCGCAGGCGCTTCAAGCGATGCGGCGGTTCCGAATTCTATGCGATCAAATGCAGGTTCGCCAACTGGAGGTAATTGCCACTGCTGCTGCTCGAGAGGCGGAAAACGGCACTGAATTCCTTCAAAATGTACAAAGTATTTTAAATTGTGAAATTGAAGTTCTGACAGGTAAGCAAGAGGCTCACCGTTCAGCGCTGGCTGTCATTTCCGGATTTCATAATGCCGATGGCATCATGGGAGATATGGGTGGTGGTAGTCTTGAATTTGTAGATGTTAAAGGCAACCACATAGGGTCTGGCATTACATTGCCTCTTGGTGGCTTGCGACTTCAATCTGATGCGGAAGATAGCCTTTCGAAAGCAAAGAAAATTTCCGAAAAGCGTCTAGGCGAAGCCAGCCTTTTGTCCCAAGGCGAAGGTCGTACGTTTTATGCCGTAGGCGGCACTTGGCGTGCAATTGGTCGACTGTATATGCATCATACAAGCTACCCTTTGCGCGTGATGCATGATTTTCGAGTGGCTGCCGATGATATGATCGCGTTTTGCGTAGATCTCATAAAAACAACGACATCGTCGCTGTCCGGGATTTCTCATGTGTCTCGTGCACGACGTCCGCTATTGCCTTATGGCGCTATTTTATTGGCAGAAACATTGCGTTTGTCTGGCGCTTCGCATGTGGCTTTTTCGGCAATTGGTGTTCGCGAGGGGCACCTCTACCAAATGTTAGATGCCGCAGAACAAAGCAGAGATCCGCTTTTATCTGCATCAGATGAATTGGCAGTGTTACGAGCACGGTCCCCAGAGCACTCTGAAGAGTTGTGTAGCTGGTCAGAAATTGTTTTCGATGCGCTTGGGTTGGACGAAACCGCAGATGAGTCCCGCCTCAGGGTCTCTGCATGCTTGTTATCAGATATCGGCTGGCGTGCTCATCCGGACTATCGCGGTGAGCAAAGCTTGAATATTGTCGCTCATGCAGCGTTCATCGGGATTGATCATCCTGGTCGCGCCTATTTAGCACTATCAAATTTCTATAGACATTCTGGGGCGGGAGACGACGAGCTCAGCCAAAAATTAAAAACAATGGCCGGAGAGCGCAATGAAGTGCGCGCACGTGCCTTGGCAATCACCATCCGCGTTGCAATGCTTGTTTCAGCAGGCATGCCCGGGGTTGTGGAACGAATTTCAATTTTTAGGAGGGAGAATACCCTCGTTCTCTGCTTGCCTGAAGAACTCAGAGACTTGGCAGGCGACCGCCTTTCAAACCGATTGCGTCAACTTGCTAAAATCAATGACATGGATCATCTGCTAGAGATTGCCTAACGAATGCGCAAATTTCCTAAGCGGAGATTACTGTGTTCATTCGTCATCTGGCTCATAGGCTAAAATATCTCCTGGCTGGCACTCCAGAGTTTCACATATACGCTCCAGCGTCTCAAACCGAACACCTTTTACTTTACCAGATTTCAAGAGTGATACGTTTTGTTCAGTAATTCCGACGCTTTCGGCCAATTGCTTGGACCTAACTTTTCGTTTGGCTAACATCACATCCAGAGTGACTATAATTGCCATTTTATGCACCCCTCAGTGAATTTTGCGATTTTGAAAAAACGAACACGATAATCACACGAACGCTCTGTTTTCGTCGGATATTGCAATGGCTTGGTACATGACATGACCAACCACTACGATAACCAGCCCAAACACCAAAGCAAACACGTGCACATCTTCAAATGAAATGCTGATGTTGACCTTTCCAGGATGCGCCCAGTGAGTGAAGAGTGCCGTTCCAAAAGTTTCCACAATCATATCCAAGGGCGTTAGCAATACGACCATCCAACCTATAAATCGTAATCTCGTCGCTGCTAGCAATGTAAAAACATTGCCGCGACGGTATTCAGTGAAAAGCCGGAATGAAGCCCAAAGCGCAAGTATGCCGGTGCTATTCTCGACTAACATAAGCACAACAGCTGTCCATCGTTCCAAATTATTGAATGGCCCAGTGATATCGGGGTCTTCAAATAACTCAACTAATTGGGCATCAAAAAAAGACGCATCAGAAAAAGATGCAAAGGCGAAATAGCCAATTGCACAAACAAACAACGACAAGCCTGCCAAGGTGGCAACCTGCGCCCAACGCAAAAGGGTCTTGGTGGCTCCAGTAGGAGTCTGGTCTATAGAGTGCATAATAATTCCTATAAATAATAGTTGAATTAATTATCGTTTTATAATAATAATTCTCGATAAGCAATGGACTGTGGTTCTTTTTTCATACAGGAGTAAATGATGCAACCCATAACCAATCTAATTGCCAAAGAAGGAATAATTATCGCTTTAATGCTGGCAGCTTCGGCGCCTGCAACAGCGGCTGATCCAATGTACGGCAGTCGGATATTTACAGCTCCGAAGCCAGAGATGTCCGTCGATCATTGGACCGGTGCGTATGCAGGTGTCAGCCTAGGTTCACTTACAGGAGTTGCCGAAGTAGACAGAGGGTCCGGGAATAATGACTTTGAGGTCGACGAAGGATCATTCATGCTCGGTGGTTTCATCGGTTATAACTTCCGACCATTCAGTGGCGGCTGGTTGATTGGTACAGAGCTCGATGTGTCGATAGGAGATATCCATGTTGAGACGACTGACCCTGTATTGGGCAATGCTGAAACCAATGGCAATTTCATATCTAGCCTGCAAGTGCGGGCAGGATATGCATGGGAACGTGTTTTTGTTTATGGAACCGCTGGCTTTGCGCTGACAGATATCGATCTAAGTCCACAAGGCAATAATGATACTGACATTCGTGCAGGAATTGCGATCGGTCTGGGCGCTGAATTGGCCATCAACGATAAATGGTCAACGCGAATTGATGCGACTGGATATGGGTTTGGCGAAGACGGTGAAGCTTTTAGTGGCACCAATCGTAACGTGAGAATTGGCGCAGGCACATTGCGTGCTGGTATCTCTCGCAGGTTCTAGAGGTAACCCTATGAACACTGCAAATAGACAGTTTCCCTTCTTACTCTTTCTGTTCTTATCCGTCCTCGCATTTATTGCTTTCACCCTTGGTGGGTGCGGTCATATTCCAATCACCAGCATGTACAAGTTAAGCAAAGTCGATGTTAATACGACAGACATCGAAAAGCTGCGGGTAGCGGTCCAAATCCCAACAGCGGTAGAGGTTCGGGATGAAGGTGTAACAATGATAATGTCATTGGCAAAAACGGATAAGTTGCCAAAACTCTATGAAAGGTTCGAACTTGAAAATCTGCGCCAAAAAATCAGGAACCCAGTTCTCGTAAAACATCAAAAGGCAGGCAAAAAAATACTTATTTATCGCTTGGCCAAAACGGATATACGGCGGTTTAATAGATTTAGAAAAATTCAGTCGGGTGGTGGAAATGGTGAAAATCGTGAAGGACAGCTGTCAATCAGTACAGCCTTGTGTAGAAGTACAGATATAGAAAGAAGTGATATTCGACTTTCCACATTTTTAAAAACGTTGGAAACGAAAGAGTTCGTCCCCTTGGTTCTAAACGTGAAGCTTGCTGAGGCTTACCCCAAGAAAGAGTTCAACAAACAGTTCCCCATGTGTAAGTGATCTTCAAATTAAAACATCCAGCGCTGCATAGCGGTACTGGATGTTTTGAATCCACCGAGGACCAAAATTTTCTTATCGCCTGATAAGCTATCAAAATATACCTGTTGGGAGAGGGACACTCAACAAGTCCCGGAAGCCGAACGTAAATAGTAATATTATTCCGGCGACACTGAGTGCAAGGATTGCCATCGGCATTGCCTTTAAACGCTCATACTGGGCAGTGGCAATGAGCGCGAGGCCCATAAGCACTCCCGCCAAGCCAAAACCCAATATCGGCACCAGAAGGACAGTTACAAGCATTATCAAAGGAACTGATATGCGGCGCACAACTGACCCTTCGTTGGCCTCTTCTTTCACTTCCCGTGTCACAAGCAGCTTTATGATTGCCAGACCAAGGAATACAAGCATGCCGATAGCAATTGTCCTTGGGAAAACTGCAGCTTCAGCATTCAAGCTTCCAACCTGATACAGCGCTACAGCACCGACCAACCCAAACATGCCGAAAGAAATCAAATCGCGGGCAACCGCACCATTGGACGCTCTTACCGGCCGCACACGGTTTTCATGACCAGATTTCGACAAGAGTTGTTTGATCTTTGGCAGGAAGGGATAGAGGAATGTAACGAGCGTCATAGCAATAATGATGAGCGAAAGAGGCCTTCCGAAGAACTGACCCCATAAATCATCAAGTGCATCACCAATTGTCCAACTTTGGACATAGCCCTGTTCAGCTATGCGGCCAAGGATAAGACCCAAAACGATGGGTGAAACAGAGAACCCACGTTTTGATGCAACCCAACCAACTACGCCCAGAACTACCATAATCATGATGTCAGAGACACTGTTCCGAATTGCAAACGCACCAATTACCGTCATGAATGCAACAATTGGAACCAGAGCTGACTTTGGAGCTTTGACTATGGCTCCATATGCAAAGCGTCCAATCAACAGCCCTACAGGTAACATTAATACGGTGGCAAGCAGTAGCCCGAATATAAAGGTGTAAACAATATCAGCGCCGTCGGAGAATAGCGTTGGTCCTGTACGCACACCTTGTACAAGCAGAGCACCTAAAATGACCGCATCGGGCGGTGTTCCAGGAATCCCAAGTACCAAAGTTGGAATGAAGCCACCACCAACTGTTGCGTTGTTCGCAGATTCCGTGGCGATTACCCCACCTGGCTCACCCTTGCCATAGTTGCCCGAATTTTTTGAAGAGCGCCGAGATTCTGAATAGGCCACAAGTCCTGCGATCGACCCGCCGGCACCAGGCAGAGCTCCCACAAATGTTCCGATCACCGAGCTACGCACCACATTCCACTTGTTCTTCATCATTGTGGCGAATGCCTCAACAAGCCTAAATCCGCGTTGCGTTTCCGCTGGATTTAGGTGCCGGTCCGGAGTCGCAACCAAATCGATTAGAACGGGAATGCAGTATAGGCCAATGAGCGCTGAAACCGTCTCTATTCCGCCGAGCAACGTATTGGAACCAAATGTAAACCGCACTTCGGCACTGGTCTCTGAAATGCCGATCATTGCAAGCAAGAGACCAAAACAGGCTGCAATTATACCTTTGAAAAAATCTCCATCGGAGAGAGCCGCAATCAGAGATAAGCCGAATATAGCCAACCAGAAGTACTCCACCGGGCCAAACGCCAAGGCCGCGTCAGCGAGCGGCGGTGCGAGGAACAACAAAGCCAAAGCACCAACAAGTCCGCCAAATACGCTGGACAAACATGCGATTGAGATCGCTAAATCGCCATCGCCACGTTTGGCCATAGGATAGCCATCAAAAGTGGTCGCGATGGCAGAAGGTGTTCCTGGTGTATTCAGAAGAATGGCGGCGTAGGCACCGCCGTAAATCGCACCGGTATAGATTGCGCCCATAAGTATCAGCGCGGAATCCGGTTGCATTGAAAATGTGATTGGAACCAATACTGCGACCGCCATTGTGGCTGTCAAACCGGGAATTGATCCAATAATTGTGCCTGCAGCGACACCCAAAAGCGCAAGAAATATATTGAACGGCGAGAAAGCCGAAATCAGGTATTCAAACATAACAATGAGCTCGCTGGAACTACGGCATTTTCAGCCACGAGATAATAGGTGGCTAAAGGTAAAATGCGTGGTGTGTACAAGCCACACCACGCCGTTTTTTATTCGATTACGCCGGCATTTTTTGCAGCCGCAATGTATTCCACTGATTTTTCGGAAATAAATGCATCCATATCTGCACCGTAGCCAACATTAGATAGCGCGAATCCACCGTCCAACATTTGTTTTTGGAACGCAGGGTCAGAATTGATTTCTTTAATCATGTCAGACAATTTCATGCGTACATCTTCAGGTGTGGAGCTAGGAACCGCAATGCCACGGTAAGCGCCGGACACCATATCAAAGCCAAGTTCAGTGAATGTTGGAACGTCAGGGAATGCCGGGTGACGCTCTTCCATAGCTACAGCAAGCATACGAACTTTGTCGCCTTGCTTGGCGCCCACAGTGGTATAGCCCCATTCAGCAACAACCTGCTTACCCAAAAGGGCAGTTACAGCAGCTCCAGTACCTTTAAAAGAAACATAAGTTGTTTCAATACCGGCTTTTTCGTCAAAGATGACTTGAGCTAGGTGATTGGCTGTACCTTTGCCAGAACCGGAAAAAGTTGTCTTCTTCGGGTTTGCCTTTGCATAGTCAATCAAATCCTGCAGTGTTTTAAAGTCACTATCAGCATTCACAACAATCGCATCGGGCGTGTAGTGGAACATGTAAATCGCTGTAACGTCATCAGTTTTAAAACCGACATCACCTTGTTCTGGCTTGATGATGATATGCGGTAAATTGATGCCCATGATCGTATGGCCGTCACCAGCCATGCCATTCAGCTGAGACCAACCAACTGCCCCACCGCCGCCTGGCTTGTAGGAAACCACAAGGTCTTGTCCAAATTTGTCTTTGAAATAAGACTGTTGGAAACGAGCCGTCACATCGGATTCGCCACCTGGACCAAATGGAATTACATAGTCTACTGATTTACTTGGAAAATCCGCCGCGATTAGCGGGGTAACCATTAGTGTTGCTGCAGCCATTGCTGCATAAAACGTTTTCTTCATATATTCCTCCCAGAAATCAAAAATGGTACATTCAGTACGTGCAGTCTTATATAAGACAGAAGACATTTCAAGGGCTATGTGACTCTTGAATTCGGTTGTTTCGATTTTCGTGCGCCGCTAGAGCGATATGGCCCTAGTTGTTGCTTAACTTGCAAATGACTGTTGACAGAAAGCTAGCATGCGGCACATCAACAGCCAGCGGCCGAAACTTTTTTACAAATGCCGCGTGATTGCTTGGAGCGCATGAGTTTTAGTTTTACACGATTCAAAGATAGAATATCTGGCGCGGTTCATAAAGGTTCACGTTGGCTTGCGACCGCTCCTAAACCGATTCAAAAAATAGGCTACGGTCTATTCGAAGGTTTGTTTTGGGTTGTATATTTGTGGCCAGGCAGCCACATGCGTAAAACGGCAATCGCGCTTTCCTACGCCGTTGAAAAAGGCCCACCTAGAGATTTGTACCGTGGCTTTGTAAATGGCGTTGTTTTGTTTGCCCAACGCATGGAACGAATGAGTGCAGGTCATACGGAAGAAATCGATAAACTTTTTCAAATACCAGAAAAACTCCGTTTTGATACTATTTTAAATGAAAATGGTGGGGCAATTCTAGCATTGCCACACAGCCATGGTGCGTTGTTGATGGTCCGTGGTTTGGCTACTAAGTATCAAGTCTTGATGCTTATAAGAGAACCAAAGAATGACGCACGCGCCGAGTCACAACGTCGATATTTCGCGAATTTAGGGTGTGAAGTTTTGGATGTTCGGCGCAACAACGAAGCAATCGTAGCACGTACCGTGCTTAAAGCATTGAGAGCTGGTAAAATTGTAATTGGTACAGTTGACCGGATTAAAGTCGCCCCACCAATTGAAGAGCCCGTAAGTAAGACAGATGACAATGTAAGGGCTCAAGCATTTGGGCGGCCAATCGGTGTTGCAGGTTGGCCAGCTCGTTTTGCAGCTAAATGTAAAGTCCCAATTTTACCGGTTATGGTAGAGCATTCAAATTCGTCTGTTGTCTTGCATCTTGGAGAGCCAATTGTTGCAACAGAATTAATTGAGACCACGCAGGCTTGGGTAAGTGCTCTTGAGTTGTTTTTCCGTCGCTTCCCATCTCAATGGATATTTGTGTACGACAAACACTGGTCAAAACTGTTACGCAACCGAGCCTCGATGGAGTGAAAGCCTTTCCTCACGTGCTCCCTCCAATGAAAACACGTGAGAATATTAGGTTGTCGATATCGCTTTAGTATCCTCGGTTAGAAATTGATGCGGAATTTAGCGAAACCATCAGCTCCATCGCCTGCTGGCTCAATCTTAACCGCTGTAACGCTGTCGATATGATCTACACCGGCTGGGCCTGTTTCAAATGTTACGCTCGCACCATCCACAGGTTTAAAGGACCAGTTGCTATCCGCCTTGGGATTGATAGTGCCCTTGTCGACAATGTAACGTACGATGACATCGCGGTTGGTATCTGGCCCAACAAAGATTACCACATCATCTGAAATACCGGGGAAGTTTCCTCCGCCACCAGCCCGGTAATTGTTTGTTGCGACGACAAATTTCTGCGACGGATCAATCAGTTTCCCATCATACTGCAGATTAGTGATGCGGATTGCATTTGCATCCAGGGTTTCGCCTTTAGACCCGTATTTTGATGGTTGCGTTAGATCTACTTGGTAGGTGACGCCATCAATCACATCGAAATTGTAAGAAGGGAAAGAGCCATTGATGAGTGGTTGATCGGCCATGCCAGGTTTGACTTGATTAAAGATGCCGACAGAGCGTTCGAGCCATTCTTTTACTTGTGACCCGGTGATTGCGACGGCTCGAACTGTATTGGGATACAAATATAGATCAGACACGTTTTTAATTGCAACATCGCCAATAGCTACGTCTGTGTAGTACTCCGGCCCACCGCGACCGCCAGCTTTAAATGGCGCCGCTGCAGAGAGAACCGGCAAACCTTCCCATTCCGTGCCAGCCATCATTTGTGTAATGTACCAAATTTGAGCTTGAGACACGATTTGTACCGATGGGTCATCAGCAACGAGAGAAAAATAGGAGTGCAAAGGTGCTGCAGTCTTGCCAACAGCCCGGCGGACATAGGCCAGAGTTTCTTCATGTTCTTGAGAGACAGCATCCAGAACATCTTGTTGGCTTTCTACCAATGGGCTTGTCTTACGTTCAACGCGTTCAGATATTGGACGTGCTTCACATTCGTGATCCACCACCTTCCATTCATCACCACTACGCTCCAACAGAAGGTCAATAAGACCCATATGAGACCCCCAGAATCCGCTCATTACGGTCGGCGTACCCTGCAGAGTGCCTTTGGCAATATCTGCACCAGCAAGGCCATCATATTTTGGACCAGGGAATACCAAGTGATGGTGACCGGCCAATATGGCGTCGATACCATCCACGCCCGCAAGATGAAGGGTTGCGTTTTCCTGAAATTCTGTTGCAGCGCCCGCTTCGATACCAGAGTGGGAGAGGGCAACCACTACATCTGCTCCGGCCTCTTTCATTTCTGGAATGTAAGCATTTGCAGTTTCAACGATATCTCGAACTGCAACGTTTCCCTCGAGCCAGCGTCGATCCCAGTTGAGAATTTGTGGTGGAACAAAACCGATCAGGCCCACCTTAATGTCATGCTCATCGCCAGAACCGTCGGTGATTTTTCGGTCAAGAATAACGTATGGTTTCACGTTTGGAAGGCGCTTGTCTTCTTGTGGTGTGCCACCCAATTCGCCCATGGCAATGTTTGCACATACTATTGGAAAACTTGAACCAGCAAGCACGGCAGACAGGAAGTCCAATCCGTAGTTAAATTCATGGTTTCCCAATGTCGTTGCATCGAAACCCAAAACATTCATCGCTTTGATTACAGGATGCACATCACCTTCAGACATTCCGCGCTCATAAGCGATATAATCGCCCATCGGATTGCCCTGAAGGAAATCACCATTGTCAATCAACATGCTGTTTGATGCTTCGGCTCGAATGTCCCGGATTATTGTTGCCGTTCGTGCCAAGCCAACGCTATCGCTGGGGCGATCTCCATAATAATCGTAGGGATAGACATGGACATGCAAATCCGTGGTTTCCATAATGCGCAAATGTGCCTGATTTGCAGATGCAAACACCGAAAATGGATGCAAAGTGGTTAAGGCCAAAGCTGTACCTGATCCGACCAAAAGCGCGCGTCGAGAAACGTTTGTGTTCAGTAATTGCGACATTATATCCCCTTCAAACTCAAGAATTTTGTTTGATTTAGATGTGATCTACGACTGTACGATGACAAGATAATTCGCAGAGCGCCAGAGCTACTTTCTGCATTGGAATTTAATGCATTGTTGACCGCTTCTTGTGTTAGCCGCATAAGACCACAAAACTTTGTGTACCGACGAAATTTTATAAAGACGAAGCAAGACCATGGCAGTTTCAAAAGAACAAATTTTAGAGCAGCTTAGCCGCGTAAAAGGACCTGATCTGGAAGGCGATATTGTTTCGCTTGGTCTTGTTTCTGATATTTTTATCGGTGAAGATAAAGTAATTTTCTCAATTACAGTGCCGGCTGCACGTGCAAAAGAGTTGGAACCTCTCCGCCAAGCTGCGGAAAAGGTAGTGAGTGATTTGGACGGTGTGACGAGTGCATTGGTTGCTCTGACAGCCGAGAAAAAAGGCGGCCAAAGCCTTGAAACTGCTCCTCCACGACCTCCAGAATTACCCGAGAAAAGTTCCGCGCCAGCAGTTCCAGCTGAACGAGCGACGCCAGGGGCAGCACTACCAGGCACGAAGCCCGGTATTCCCGGCGTAAAAACGGTAATTGCTGTTGCTTCTGGTAAAGGTGGAGTGGGTAAGTCCACAACATCAGTGAACTTGGCTCTCGGCTTACAAGAACTTGGTTTGAAGGTTGGCATTTTGGATGCGGATATCTACGGGCCGTCTATGCCACGGTTGCTTGGCATCACAGGCAAGCCAAAACCACTTGATTCCGATGGTAAGATTCTTCAACCGATGGAAGGTTATGGTCTCAAAGTCATGTCCATTGGTTTTTTGGTTGATGAAGACACACCAATGATCTGGCGCGGACCAATGGTGATTTCTGCGCTAAACCAAATGATGCGAGAAGTCGCTTGGGGCGAGCTTGATGTGATGGTGGTTGATATGCCGCCAGGAACTGGTGATGCTCAATTGACAATGGCCCAGCAAGTGCCGTTGGCCGGGGCGGTAATCGTTTCCACTCCTCAGGACTTGGCGTTGATTGATGCACGCAAGGGTCTGAACATGTTCAAAAAGACCAGTGTACCAATCCTCGGCATTGTTGAAAATATGAGCTATCACATGTGTCCAAAATGCGGTCACAGGTCTGATATTTTCGGCCACGGCGGTGCGGAAAAAGAGGCCACTCAGCTTGGAGTGCGCTTTCTAGGGGCAGTACCTTTGCACATGACAATTCGTGAGCAATCAGATGCAGGTAAGCCCATTGTAGTTAGTGATCCAGACGGCGTTCACGCGAAGCTGTACAAACGGATGGCTGAAACTGTTTGGCAACGAATAAATGGCGGTAGAGTCGCTGAAGCTAATCCGGCGCCAAAGATTATTTTTGAATCAGATGACGAAGAAAATGCCCCAACAAACTGAAACTAAAGAATTTCTTGTAGCTGCTCTTTATCGTTTCACACCAGTATCTGAACCTGCAGCTATGCAGGATCCGATAAAGGAAATTTGCGCCAAGCACGGAGTAAAGGGCTCCCTATTGCTGGCGACAGAGGGCATAAATGGTACGATTGCCGGGCACTCTAATGCAATAAAAGCAACACTTTCTGAATTGCGCTCTTTTCCAGAGTTTAAAGAGCTGGACCATAAGGAAAGTTGGGCCGAAGAGATGCCATTCTACCGTATGAAAGTACGGTTGAAGAAAGAGATCGTCACTATGGGTGTTGAAGGTATCAATCCATTAGAGACTGTTGGCACCTACGTAGCGCCAAACGAATGGAACGATTTAATCTCCGATCCCAACACAGTTCTTGTGGACACAAGAAACGACTATGAAGTCGCCATCGGCACTTTTAAAGGTGCTGTTGACCCCAAGACAAAGTCGTTCCGTGATTTTCCAGCTTGGGTGAGCGAAAACAAGGGCTCACTAAATAAGCCCAAGATCGCGATGTTCTGTACCGGAGGTATTCGCTGCGAAAAGGCGACTGCCTTTATGAAGCAACAGGGCTACGAAGATGTTTATCACCTTCAAGGCGGAATCTTGAAATATCTTGAAGAAGTACCAAAGGATGACAGCATGTGGGAAGGCGATTGCTTTGTCTTCGACCAACGCGTTTCAGTCACCCATGGATTGAAAGAAGGCCCGCATTCGGTTTGTTTTGGATGCAGAATGCCACTGGCCCCAGTTGACCTGGAACGCCTGGAATACAGTTCCGGTGTTCATTGCCATCACTGCAAGCACACACGCACTGACGCAGAGCATGAACGCGCTCGCGAACGCCACAAACAGGTGTTGTTGGCTCATGCGCGTCAGCAGACACATATCGGTGATGAAGTTAACTAGATTTGGATCTCAACGACCACAAGTAACTGCCGACTATAAAGGCTGCGATCAGAGAGACTGTCATTGCCAGAATAAGTGGCCAAGCGGTTGGAATCGCAGAAAGTGGTAAAACGAGTCCAACTGAATAACTTAAAAGCGCGCCAAACAGCATCTGAATGCTCCCAGCAAGTCCGGCTGCCGAGCCTGCTAAATCCGGCCGAACACTAACGGTGCCGGCCATAGAGCTTGGTAAAACCATACCATTTGCAATGCTGAGAAAAAACATTGGCCCAAACAATTTCATTGGATGAGCATCTCCAAATAGAAACAATAGTATCATCGCCACGATAGACATCAGGCCAAGGATGTTGCCAAGCATAATCATTTTGAAAACGCCTAGCTTAGATGCAAATTTGCCAGACAGAAAATTACCGCTGCTGTAGCCAAGGGCAACCAAGACAAAATAAAGACCATATCGATCGGGTGTAAGTCCCAGCACCTTTTCACTGACAAAAGGGGCTCCTCCCAAAAATGAGAAGAACATGCCGGATGCAAAACCCGCAACACCTGTATAAAGCCAAAAGAGACGTACTCCGGCGAGGGATTTGTAAGCGCGATATACGTTCCTAATATCGATTGAAACCGTTGGTTCATTGTTGGTTTCGACAACATGTTTGTATGACGTATAGAGAACAACAAAACCGAATATAACAAGTAGATAAAAGCTGCTTTGCCAACCGAGATACTTATCTAAATATCCCGCTATGGCGGGCCCAATCATAGGGGCTACAGCCATGCCCATGGTGACATAACCGATCATGCTTGCTGCTTTGTCTCGTTCGTAAAGATCCCGGACTATAGCGCGGCTTAAAATCAGGCCGGCAGATCCCCCAAACCCTTGGACCACGCGTCCAAAGAGGAAAGCATGAATATTGGGCGCAAAAATACAGGCCAGCGTTCCCACTATGAAAAGGCACAGGCCCGCGAGTAACACTGGGCGCCGTCCAAACCTGTCAGACAATGTACCAAGCAAGAGTTGCGCTAACGCCAATGAGGCCAAGAACAATGACAACCCAAGTTGAACTGTCGCAAAGTCGGTCGCAAAATGTCGTTGAATACCCAGCATAGATGGCAAAAATATATTCATTGCTAGGGGACCAAGCATAGACATCAGTATCAGCACGGCCAAAGGTGGTTTGCCGCGTGTCACTGCGCTTTCAGTTGCTGATTCAAATGTCATGACGGGAAAATAGCCAAAGTATAATTGTAATGGGCATCAAAAGTGAGAAAGGAAAACGGACGCATCCCTATTCCAGAAGTAATTAGAAATTTAACTTTGCAATTATCCGCCCGTCATACTCATATGACGCGCGACAGACGGTGTCGCATTTTGCCGCTCGATTACAAAGTCATGCCCTTTGGGTTTACGTCCAATTGCCTCGTCTATTGCGGCACTTAGCAAAACGTCGCTTTCAGAAGCACGCAATGGTTCACGCAGGTCGGCCGCATCGTCCTGACCTAAACACATAAATAATGTCCCAGTGCAGGTAACGCGCACTCGGTTACAACTCTCGCAGAAATTATGGGTGAGTGGTGTAATGAAGCCTAGACGGCCGCCTGTTTCTGCAATTTCGACATAACGCGCTGGACCGCCTGTTTTGTACGGAATATCGTTTAGCGTAAATGTCTCTTCGAGGCGCTTTCTAACAGTAGACAACGGAAGATATTGATCCGTTCGGTCTTCCGAGATTTCACCCAAAGGCATCGTTTCAATTAGCGTCAGATCCATACCTTCGCCATGGGACCAACGAAGCATTTCTTCAATCTCATGCTCATTGACACCTTTCAGAGCAACCGCATTAATTTTGATCGCCAGTCCAGCTTTTTTAGCAGCTGCTAAGCCTTCCATGACACGGCCCAAGTCACCCCAGCGTGTAATGGCCTTAAACTTGTCATGGTCCAAGGTATCGATTGAGACATTAATCCGTTTTACGCCGCAATCCACCAGCTCTGCCGCGTGTTTGGCGAGTTGAGATCCGTTTGTTGTAACTGTCAATTCTTCAAGCTGGCCACTTTCAAGATGCCGTGAAAGGGAGCGAAACAATTGCATAATATTTTTGCGAACTAACGGCTCGCCGCCTGTTAAGCGAAGCTTCCTGACCCCCTTGTTGATGAAGGCGGAACAAAGCCTGTCCAATTCTTCCAGAGATAAAACCTCCTGCTTTGGCAGGAAAGTCATGTCTTCAGCCATGCAATAGACACACCTAAAATCACAACGGTCTGTAACTGATACACGCAGGTATGAAACATGCCGACCAAACAGATCAATCATCGGTGCAGTTTCCGGGCGTTGGGTATTCGCCTGTGTCATTTGCGTCCTCGTGTTCCTAAGTTCAGCTTGGATCAACAAGCTTGCGTAGTGTTATATGTGAACTCAAAGTTTAGTTGATTCAAGCACCCGGATTAGAATGAGCAAAAGAATCCATAACCAATAAGGCAAAAGTTTATGTCCGAAGAACCCATTTGGCCATCAGAAATTCGTGTCAGCCCAGACAAACGAACGCTTAAACTTGTGTTTAAAGAGAATGAGACAGTCCAATTCAGCGCAGAGTTTTTGAGGGTTCATTCGCCAAGTGCTGAGGTTCAAGGACATTCGAAGGAACAAAAGCAGACAGTACCGGGTAAAAAAAATGTCGAGATTATGAAGGTAGAGCCGGTTGGCAATTATGCTGTTCGCATAAATTTTGACGACATGCACAATACAGGAATATTTTCTTGGAACTATTTCGGGGAAATGGCAAAAAATAAAAATGAGTTGTGGGAAATTTATCTGTCCGACCTGGAAAGCAAGGGTATGAGTCGTACGGCATAAAAAAACCGGCCTTACCGGCCGGTTTCGCATTCTTTTTTGTTGCAGCTAGCTACTTACCGAACAACTACAACTTTCGCGCCAACACGCACGCGCTCATATAGATGCTCGACATCCTTGTTCGTCATGCGGATACAGCCAGAAGAAACCGCTCCACCGATGGACCAAGGCTCATTAGAACCATGAATACGGTAAATTGTGCTTCCAATGTAAAGTGCACGTGCGCCTAGCGGATTGTTGATGCCACCAGGCATGTAGGCAGGAAGACCAGGTTGACGCTTGCGCATGGCTGCTGGTGGTGTCCAGCCTGGCCATTCTGCCTTACGAGACACACGGTGCGTACCGGACCACTGAAAACCTTCACGGCCAACACCAATACCATAACGCATGGCTTTTCCATTTGCTTGTACATGGTACAAGCGACGTTCTTTTGTGTTTACGATAATCGTGCCGGCCTTGTGGCGCGTTTCGTATCGCACCATTTTACGTTTGATCTTTGACTTTCCGTGGCGCGCAGAAGGACCAATTTCTCTCCAAGTGCGGGAAGACGGATCAAATACCTGTCGTGCTTCGGCTCCGTCGCCGAATGGAACGAACGCGCTGGTCGTTAAAACCAAAGCAATCGCAATTAGTAGTCGTTTCAACAACATTGCAGTGCTCCCAAGATATAGTAACAATGCAGCCGTGAATCGGGTGCACATCAACTGTTAATAATGCTTATACTCGCCGGGCAATCAAGCGTTTTTGGATTGGGCGTCGACGAGAAAAATACAATTTGTTCCTTCGGGCGACATTTATGAAGCAAGAATATGGCTGATTGCATTGTTGCCGACTCTGCAATTTAGACAATTTTTCAGTGGTTTAATGGGGCTTATTCAGGCCGTTTTACGGAATTTAAATTT
>JBGCFS010000004.1:0-22256 GCA_045107035.1 Hyphomicrobiales bacterium | reverse complement strand
GATGCGTTCAAATCTTCCATAAGCGTCTGGAAGGCTGGATTATCATACTGGAAATAGTAATCCGGACGGGCATAAATGCCAATATCCATTGGCTCTGTGTGAGATACAATCGACAGACCGAAATCCTTGCCGCGGAAAACTTGCTCAAGCCACTGTGCCCATTCCAGATTGGAAATCTCAACAGTAATACCAACGACTTTCAACTGAGAGGCAATGATTTCGCCACCACGGCGCGCGTATGAAGGCGGCGGCAGTTTCAGCGTAGTTGTAAATCCGTCAGCAAAACCCGCTTCAGCAAGCAAAGCTTTTGATTTCGCAGGAGCGTAGGATGAGTTTGCGGTCAAATCCACATAGGCTGGATTGTGCGGAGCAAAGTGTGTGCCGATTGGTGTGCCATAACCGAACATCGCACCATCGATGATGGCTTGACGGTCAATCGCGTGTGCAACCGCTTCGCGGACCTTCACATTGTCAAATGGAGGCATCTTGTTATTGATGGAAAGGATAGTTTCCCCTTCCGTTGATCCCACCAGCACATTGAAGCGCGGATCTGCATCGAACTGAGGCAGGTTTTCCGGCGCTGGGAAAGCCATAAACGCGTTCACATCTTCTGCCATAACAGCAGCAAAAGCAGCAGTTGGGTCGGAAATGAATTTGAACGTCGCTTTTTCCAGCGCAACAGCCGCACCCCAATAATTGGGATTCTTAGCCAGCTCAATACGGTCGCCTTGCACCCAATTGGAAAGTATGAAGGGCCCTGTGCCCACCGGCTTAGTTTTAATGTCTGCAATGCTTTCTGTGGCCACAATAACCGCATCGCCCCAAGCCATATTAAACAGGAAACTGCCATTTTGCTTGGACAGGGTGACCTTCACCATCATCGGGTCCATAACATCCACCGAGGCGATGTCTGCGAAGAGTGCCTTTTGTGCATTTGTGCTGTCTTCCGCGCGGGCGCGATCCAGCGAGAATTTGACATCCTCCGCATCCATATCGGTTCCGTCATGAAATTTGACGTCGGAATTCAATGTGAATGTGTATGTCAGGCCATCGCCAGATATGTCCCAGCTCTTCGCCAATCCGGCAATGATTGAGCCGTCGGACGCAAAACGCGTGAGGCCTTCAAAAATATTGGAATAGGTGACCTGATCAATCGCACCAGCGGCAGCTCCTGTAGGATCCAGATGCGGCGGCTCCAATTGCAGCCCCACAGTGATATCTGTCTTGGCAGCAAACGCCGCACCACCGCTTATAGCCAACGCTAACGCAGCGGCCGCAGCAAATGTGTGTTTCATGGTTTTCATGCGTATTTCCCTCTCCTGGTCGTCACTGAACCTGTTTGGTGCCAAATGACCCGGAATACCTGTCAATCACTCGAATTGTTGACTTCAAGAATTTGACGGCGACAAAAGTTCTATGAGAGTGCGCCCCATAACTTTCGCCGAGTCAATCATATCCTCAACTCCAACATATTCGTCTGGCTTATGTGCCAGATCAAGAATGCCGGGACCATAGGCAATGCAATTTTTTAAACGCCCTATCCTGTCTATGTGTTTTTGATCATAAGTTCCGGGCGAAACGACATATTGCGCTTCGACGCCCAAAACGTCCTGAATTGCCTTGGAAACCGTCTGAACAACCGGCGCATCCTTTTTCGTCATTGTCGGCAATACTTCATGCATATCACGAATATCGTAGGAAAACTTCGCACGCTTGGCTTTCACTGTTTCCAGAATATCGCCCACTTCCTGCTTCACAACATCAATGTCTTCTTCCAGCAGAAACCGACGATCAATGATCATTCGGCAACTGTCTGGCACGCATGCAGATGGCCAGCCAGTAAAATCATCGGGTAACTCGTCTTGGCCACCATGCAGCGAATTTATGTTCAAAGTGGATTGTTTGGCGCCTTCTGGCACGACAGGCATTTCGGTACGTTTTTCGCTGAGTGCTGGAAACAAGGTGGTTTCCATTTCCTCCACCACCGCGCCCATATGGCGCACAGCACAGTCACCCAGGAATGGCATTGACCCATGTGCAATTTCCCCATGAGTTTCAATTTCTGCCCACCAGACGCCACGATGTCCTAAGCAAATGCGATCTTTGTTCAAGGGTTCCGGGATAATCACATGCTGGACACGCTCCGGAGCAAAGAACCCATGTTCGGCCAGATAAGCGACGCCGCCATAGCCACCGGTTTCTTCATCTGCCGTTCCAGAGATTTCCACTGCGCCACCAAATTTCGGGCACAGTTCCAAAAACGCCTCTGCTGCGATGATGGATGCCGCCAGACCGCCCTTCATGTCACATGCGCCACGCCCGTAAATTTTACCATCTTTCAACTCACCTCCAAAAGGATCAACAGTCCATCCACGGCCGACTTCCACAACATCTGTATGTGAGTTGAAATGGACACAATCGCCACTGGATCCGCCATCATAACGAGCCACCAAATTCCACCGCGGAAATTGATCGCTGTCACCCAGTGCCCCATAGGCTCGAATAAGTTGAACCTCGAAGCCTTTTGACTTCAATCGTCGTTCCAAAAATTCGCAAATTTCCAGGTAGTTGTTTCCAGGAGGGTTCAATGTCGGAATTTTGATGAGCTCCTGCGTTAGCTCAATCAGATCTTCACGGCGCGCATCAATTATCTGCGTTAGATTCATTGCCAAATCTTCAGCGGCGTTTGGACTAGCGATTGCACCAGGTGCCATAAAGTGAATACCTCCAATTCATCAAACGGCACTATTCGCGCTTTCGCCTACGGTCTCAATACCGTAGAATCACGGTTGGGGAGGGTGACAAGATGGACAACACCATGGCTTTGTTAGCCTTTGACGAAGCCCCAATTGGAATTGTGCTCACCGAAGAGCGCATTATTAGGAGCTGCAACGCAACATTTTGCGAATTGTTCGGATTCCAGAAAACTGAACTTCTTGGGCAATCCTTTCGAATGCTTTACGCAAGTCGAAAGGAATTCGATAGTTTTCGAGATATTGGTATTATACCTTTGCAAGAAAAGGGAATTTACTCCGACGAACGTCTCATGAGGCGGAGAGACGGGACGCCGATTTGGTGTCGCTTCAGGGCCCATGCATTGGATCGCAACCACCCGCTCAAACGCACAGTTTTAAGCTTTGCACTTATCTCAGAGACTTTGCCCAACGTCCAACTCACACCGCGTGAACGTCAAATCGTGATGCAACTCAGCAAAGGTTTGACCAGCAAGGAAATCGGACGTGAACTAGCGCTGTCTCCGCGCACCATTGAAGATGTGCGGAGCAGATTGTTGAAGAAATTTGACGTCAAGAACGCTGCAGAATTGCTGGCTCACATGACAGGTGTGGACTTTTAGGGCCGATAGCATTCCAGAGAAGTGAGTTCTGGAGAACCACCCCTTGCGCCACTGCCAACCGCAATCCACATCGCACCTTCAAAGATAAATGCGTTGGTCCCGTGCCGTGAACGGTTCAGACTTGGACCGACCGTCCAGGTTTCTGTAGCTGGGTCAAATATCTGTAAATCCGTGAACGCTTCCATCCGGCCGGCCTCGCCGCCAACATAATGGATTTTTCCATCTATCACGCCGGCTCCACCCGCTGCGGTCTGAATTGGAATTTCATCGCGCAATGTGGACCAGGTTCCTGCTTCCAGATCATAAACATCAACACCAGCGATAGTGTCTGAGAAAAGCTGGTTGAAATCCTGGCCATTGTGCCGACCGGTTTCGCGGCCCGCAAAGAAATATAGTTTGTTATCGACGATTGCCGCGGGTGCATGGTCACGCTTATGCGGCGCATCTGACAGAATTTGCCATTCACCAGTTTCAGGGTTCAAACGGTCGAACCAAGCTTGAGTCCCAGAATAATGGCCATCAATGATACCACCAACGACATAAATCCAGCCATCAGTATGCAAGACACAACCGGCACCACCCCGGCGGCGGCCTTCTGGGATCGCAGGGCCAGTTTTCCAGCTATCTGTCTTGGGCTCGTAGATGAAAACTGTTTCCAATGGTGTTTCGCGCGGAAATTCTCCTGTCATTGTGCCCAATAGCCACAATTCGCTTCCAATGATTACCGGTTGAAAATGATGAATTTCCATGGGCGGCGGACTGGCGTGGGTCCAAGTATTCGTTGCCGGATCAAAAATGTCGACAGGCTGTATGCGACGGCCGCCAAAGACGTAGAATTTACCATCGATTTCGGCGAAGCCATTTTCGTGGCGAGCATTGGGTGCTCCTTTGCAGTCTATGGTTTCCCAGGTTTTATTGGCAGACATTTACGACGGCCCTCTTCCAACAATTGTTTCAGCCAAACCTTCACTATCAGGTTCGTTCTTGCATGCTTTATCAGAAAGTCGGATTATTGTGAAAGTCGTGAAAAGAAGCAGAATTCGTCGCTATGCCAAATTCCTGACGTCTTCGCTATTTAATTCATCGGCGCGCTTTGCTAACAAGGCTCATGCGTTACGTAGCAAGGTCCCGTAGCTCAGCAGGATAGAGCATCAGATTCCTAATCTGAGGGCCACTGGTTCGAATCCAGTCGGGATCACCACACCAATATGGACACGTTGAAAGAAGGTTGCCGCAAATGGATCACATAGACCGCAGGCAACTGTTAAAGCACGTGTTGATCTACGGGGCAGTTGGAGCCGGCGGCTTAACGCTCAGCGGGTGCGTGGGCACTGCGGGGCTTGGCGTCGGCGGAATAGGCGTGGGTACTGGAACGAAATCCAAATCCAAAACCAAATCAAACGTGATTGACGCATCCAGGGCGCGGATAATCACAAATGGGCACCATGTTTCGCAAGGTGCTGCGATGACCAGCGCTTTCCGTGCAAGCAATGGCCTTGGGCCCGTGCGACCAAACAGCAACTTACGGCGTATGGCTGAAGGTCATGCACTGGTGATGGCTAAGACCGGTAAGGTTCAACATGCTATTGGCTTTGGCGACAGTTTTGCCAAGCGTCTTCATGCCTCAGGATATGACGCTCTAATTGCCGGCGAAAACATTGCGGGTGGCTTTGATACGATTGAGGAAGCCATGCAAGGTTGGAAGGATTCGCCCGGCCATCGCAAAAACATGCTGAAGCCAACCATCGATGAAATCGGTATTGGGGTTTCAAACAACCCAACAACACGTCTGAAAACCTATTGGGCGATGGTCATTGCCATTGAAGATCGCGCCTAAGGCAAACCAGAATTTCAATTCAACTCATGCAACACAACAACATCCTTGAACCTGCAAAGAACTACGATGCGCTTTATCGCGGCTTCCAGTGGAGCATCCCACAGCGTTTTAACATAGCAACAGCTTGTTGTTCTGTGTGGGCTGAACGAGACAAAACACGGATTGCTTTGCACCACGTTCATATGGATGGCACAGTGGAGAATATTTCATTTAGCCGACTAAATAATGAATCTAATAAGCTGGCTAATGGTTTTCAATCTTTAGAAATCCATACAAATGATCGAGTCGGTGTATTGCTTCCACAATCGCCGGAAACCCTCATTTCTCACCTGGCGATTTACAAGATCGGCGCGATAGCAGTTCCGTTGGCATTGCTGTTTGGCGCAGATGCACTTTTGTACCGCATGCGTGATGCCGGTGTCAGTTGCATCGTGACCAATCAACAGGGCTTTGAAAAACTTCGGCAGATTCGCGCGCAATTGCCGGATCTGAAAAGCGTAATATTAGTGGATGCCCACAACGTTGCTTTGCCCAAACACACTTATTCATTCCAAACGCTTTTGCAAAAGAGCAAGGAACAATTCACCTGCGCTGATACGGGTCCCGATGATCCAGCGCTTATGATTTATACCTCCGGGACAACTGGCCCACCCAAAGGCGCGCTCCATGGTCACCGTGTTCTGCTTGGTCATTTGCCCGGTATGCAAATGTCTCACGATTTCCTGCCACAGGCGGGTGACCGGATTTGGACCCCAGCAGATTGGGCCTGGGCTGGTGGGCTTTTAAATGTTCTGCTGCCATCGCTCATGCTGGGTGTGCCTGTCGTATCCAGCAGTCAGCAAAAGTTTGATCCTGAATGGGCCTATTCCTTGATGCAGGATCAGGGCGTTGTAAATGCCTTCATACCGCCAACCGCATTAAAAATGCTGCGTGCTGTCACTAATCCCTCAAAGCGATATCGACTACAGCTGCGCGATATTGCTTCTGCGGGTGAAGCACTTGGTGCAGATACCTACCATTGGGGGCGCGATACGCTTGGCCTCAATATAAATGATGCCTATGGTCAGACGGAGTGCAATCTGGTTTTGGGCTCATCAGCAGCGCTTGGTATGAACAAGGCTGGCGCCATTGGTCGCGCAGTTCCTGGGCACAAGGTCGCCATCATTGGTTCTGATGGAGCCACCATGCCACCGGGCGTTCAGGGTGAAATCGCAGTTCAGGCGCCCGATCCAGTGATGATGCTGGGTTATTGGAACAAGCCAGAGGAAACCGCTGCGAAATTCATCGACGCTCACGATGATAAAGGTTTGCAAACGAGTTGGTTCACAACGGGAGATCAAGCCATTATGGACGATAAAGGCTTTGTGTCCTTCGTTGGCCGTGACGATGACATTATTACTTCCGCGGGCTATCGCATTGGCCCAACGGAAGTAGAGGATTGCTTACTAAGCCATCCCGCTGTCGCATTGGCGGCCGTTGTTGGCAAACCAGATGCGCTGCGCACCGAAATTGTAAAAGCATATATTGTGCTGACACAGGGACAGAGCGGCTCTGATAAATTGGTTGCTCATATACAAGCCTATGTAAGGGAACGATTGTCGGGGCACGCATTTCCGCGAGAAATTGTGTTTAGAACATCCTTGCCGCTCACCACATCCGGCAAAATCATCCGGCGTGAGCTGCGGGATGAAGCTATCCGCGAAGCCGCTTGCGAAGTACCCGCGCTTTAGCGCGCAGTCGAGATTCCAGCTCATCCAACCCACTTAGAACTTTTGCGGGAAGGCTGAAATTGCCCAAAACTACCGACATTGTACCCAAGTCCAGGCGATCCGGCCACAATCGGTTGATCAAAGGATGGTTTACATCTGCCAAGGAATCCATGGCCACATTCTGGTTCTGTTCAACAAAGCGTGCGGTTGCGGACAAAATCAACTGACGCCCCGGAGACACATGATCAAATTCCGGATCATGTGCGATTTTCCAAATAACGCCACGCCCACCTTTTTGGAAGGTAATGAGCATGGCCACTGTTCGTTCCCCATGACGAAGGCAATCAATCGTCATGATCCCAGCTGTCGCGTGATGGTCCACCAATGCACGCGCATAGGCAAATACATGTTCTTCCTGTTTAAGGGCGGTGCCAAAATCACCCTTCCAACCAAGCGCTTCCAGGCGGCAGAATTCCTTAAAGCCTGAATCACGCGCATCTTCACCATGCAAGACTATATGTTCTAATGGCACTTTCTTTGCCAATCGCCGATGTTCTTTTCGGCGTTTGGAAGACAGAACTTGTGCTTCATCCCATCCGGTTTGAAGCCATGCCCGCGATGTGACTGTCGACCAGAACACTTTAGCGGACCCTTCAATTTGGCGAGCAAACGCACTGCTGCATTCTAGTACCGGGCAAATCAGTGCGGCGTATCCATGTGCAGCCAGCTCAGCGCGGAAATCATCGGCGTTAAAATTCGCTGCAATCAACGGCGTACCCAGTGGCGCATAATTGTGAGTTTGTACTTTCAAACAACGCATACCAGGTAACCCCAATTTTACCACAGGGGCCGCAAACGAAAGGGATTTTCCACGATAACACAACAGCCAATAGACCGTTTTTCTAGAAAACCCATCCGATACAGATATCGGCGCACGCGCAAAAAATGCATTTTTGAGATGGCTGGTCTCAACTTCAAAAGCCAGTGCATCTATCTGCGCCGTGGTGGCGCTATCCAGTGCATCCACCGCAGAAATCTCAATTTTTACAGCCGCTTCGTTAGTGACAGAGCTCTTTCGCATCGATGGCAAAGTCAACTTTGATGGCATTGGAGATACTTGCATAGACATGGTGTAAAGTTCCGAGCTGAACAGGTCTGCGCCATATTGCAGAACCGCCGTAAACCCGACGTTAATTCCTCGTGCGGTATTTTTGCCGTGGTTAATCACGCGTCTCTGGCGCTATCATAAATTTATCTTATGCAACTGGGTGTTTCATGTTTAAAAAGATCTCTTCCATTCGCTTAGCCGCGAAAGTACCGTTGCTGGTCGCAACCTGCGCCGCTGTAGCAGCCATTGCGGTTGGAACCGCAAGCTACATTTCCACGGCTGATCGAATTCACGCCGATACGAAGTCCAAGTTGGAAGCGCTGACAGCAAACCGCGCCCAAGAGTTGGAAAGTTATCTGGATGGGATCAGGAAAGATCTCATTGTAACTGCACATAGCATAAGTACTGCGGAGGCAATGGTTGATTTTACGTCTGCTTGGGGGGCTCTGGAAAATCCCGTGGAAACGTTGCAAGCAGATTATATAACAAACAATCCAAATGCTCTTGGCGAGAAGCACAAGCTTGATAGTGCAACAAGCATTAATAGCTACAACAGCGCACATGAAAAATACCACAGCTTTTTTCGCTCTCTAATGGAAGCGCGCGGCTACTACGATATTTTCCTGATCGCTCCAGATGGAAATTTGGTTTATTCCGTTTTCAAAGAAGCTGATTTTGCCACCAATTTGGTGAACGGTGAGTGGAGCACGTCAGACCTTGGCAATGCCTTTACCACTGCGATGAATTTGGCAGAGGGCGAATTTACGTTTTTCGATTTCAAACCATACGCGCCGAGCGCAGACGCGCCTGCAAGCTTTGTTTCAACTCCTATTTTTTCTGGTGATAAACTATTGGGTGTTCTTGCATACCAAATGCCGGTTGACGCTCTCAACGCATTGATGGCGAATACAAAAGGCTTGGGAGAATCCGGTGAGACTTTTATTATCGGGACGGATCGTAAACTTCGTGTCGATTCTGGTTTCACTGAACAGAACGACATTCTTACCACAACTTTTAACACAGATCTTGTTCAACCAGTACTCGATGGCACCGTAAAATCAGTATTTGGCCTCACAGATGTTTATCGTGGCATGGATATGGATTTTGATGCGACACCGCTGAAGTTTGGTGGCATTACATGGGCTGTTGTTGCTGTGGAAGCACTTTGGGAGCTAGAAGCACCGCTTCAAAAACTCCGCAATGAAGTGATATTTATTATTCTTGGCGCAGTGGCAGCCATGGGTATTGTCGGTTATTTTGCTGCAAGAACTATTACACGGCCAATTAACACCTTGGTTGGGGAAATGTCAGATCTTGCTGATGGCAATCTGGATGTTGCCTTGGACGGAATGAACCGTACAGACGAAATTGGCGAAATGTATAATGCAGTTGCCATTTTCCGTGACAATGCTCAGGAACGTATACGCCTTGAAGGACAGAGCGAAGAAGAGCGTGTGGCTGAAGCCCGCCGTCAGAAAGCGATTGAAGACTTGATTGCTGGTTTCCGTACCAATGTACAATCATTGTTGTCCTCTGTTTCTGAAAATACACAAGCAATGGAAGGCACAGCTGCAGCGCTGACCAATGTAGCTGAAAACACCGCTGACCAGGCATCTACCGCTGCTTCCGCTTCTGAACAGGCTTCAGGTAACGTGCAAACTGTAGCGGCCGCTGCTGAAGAACTTGCGTCTTCAGTGGACGAGATCACCCGTCAGGTCACTCAGACAACTCAGGTTGTTCAAAATGCCACAGAGGCTGCGGCATCTTCCAATGATAAAGTGGGAGCGCTTTCAAAGGCTGCCATCAAAATTGGCAATGTTGTATCCCTAATTCAGGACATTGCTGAGCAGACGAATTTGCTAGCGCTTAATGCTACCATCGAGGCGGCACGTGCCGGCGAAATGGGCAAAGGATTTGCGGTTGTGGCATCTGAAGTTAAGAGCCTTGCAAACCAGACTGCAAAAGCGACGGAAGATATTTCACAGCAGATTACGGCCATTCAAACCGAAACAGACGCTGCTGTGGATTCCATTAAGAGCATCACCGACATCATGGACGATGTGAATGCTTATACGACAGCCATCGCATCAGCTGTTGAAGAGCAGGGTGCGGCAACCTCTGAGATTTCCAGGAATGTGCAGCAAGCTGCCATGGGAACATCGGAAGTTGCTCAAAACATCTCTGGTGTTACGGCATCCGTTGGCGAGACATCCCACTCGGCTAATCAGGTTCGTAGCGCTTCGTCCGATCTTGCATCTCGGGCAAAAGAACTGGGTGAGGAAATTGATACTTTCCTCGGTAATGTTGCTGCGGCTTAAAACCAGGGCACTTTACATAACATAGACACCCACAACGGGTTTTCTGGAGTTGCGGCTTTCGGGAAACCCGTTTGTGATTCAAGTGTATGTTTTTTGAACAATCTAATGCATGTAGTTCGTTGGTCTTTGTAAATGTACCTCATTACAAGCAACTGCTTTAGCAAATTATTGTGCGTTGGACATTCGCAAATCAGACACTTTGTTTCAGTATTGAATTTGAGGATAAAAAAGCAGCCAAATTGAGTGATACATTATCCTTCAATATAGCTGATAGATAGCATCATATTTATTCGTTACTCTTATTCATGGTAATTCCCTATATCTATTTCACCAACCTGATTGGGTTGAAACAGACAAGGAGAACGACATGATTTCCCAAGCTAATACAGATGCGTTGAGTGTGTCTCCAACGACAAATAGCTCTGGATTGATCCCAGTAGCTGCAATCTTGGTTCTTGGCTTTGCAATTGGCTTTGCAATCTCTGAAATTCGCCATGGAGAGACTTATGTTGCCGAAGGCAGCACGACCAGCCAATCCCCATTGATTACCAATGATTGGCACGGAAATGTCCAAAGGCGCGACCACTACTAGACGTCAAAACCAGGAAAAGCTGGCAGGCTCTCAAGCCCATGTCTGCCGGCTTTTTCGGAATATCCCCTGAATGGACCGATGGCGAAATACAATGCTTCGTTCGGTATCATTTCAAGCGACGGATCTTTGACGCTTACGCCAAATTCAATGTTTTTTCACCTCTGGCACCATTCATTTCGTAAGTGAATCGACCCACAAAACCTGCGTGAAACATTGCCAAATTCTGGAAGTTTTCATTCCAAATTATGTAAACACCTGACGAATTTATAGACCGGGTTTGGGCGACACTTCGGCGCCGTCACCCAATGGGCGTTGCATCAATACGCTGTCCAGCCAGCGTTCCTGTTTCCAGCCAACATTTTTGAATACACCGGCTGGGGCGAAGCCCAATTTTTCATGAAGCGCGATAGAAGCTTTGTGTTTAGAATCACCAATCACAGCAATCATCTGTCTGAAATTTTTATCTTCTGCGTCATGAATTACGGCTTCCAAAAGGGCACGACCCAAACCGAGCCCCTGCGCATCTGGTACAATATAAACCGAGTCTTCCAATGTAAATCGATACGCCGGTCGTGGTCGGTATGCGCCAGCATAGGCGTAGCCCAGCAACACACCTTCAGGTGACTTGGCAACAAAATACGGAAGCCCGTTATCTACCAAAACATGAAACCGTTTTGTCATCTCAGCAAGATCCGGAGGGGTCAACTCAAATGACGCTGTTCCATGAAGCACAGCGTGGGCGTAGATTTCTACTATCTCGGGCAGATCATTGATGTGCGGTGGAACGATACAATAGGCAGGAGAGACGTTTGGCATTTCGGGGCCGAATCGACAGTTGGTGAATAAGAAAAAGGCGCGTCCTTTGCAGGGCGCGCCTCTAATTTACTCAATTTTTTTGGAATTGCTATTCGCGGTTTCCGAAAAGTGACAGCAACATGATGAACAAGTTGATGAAATCGAGATACAGACGCAGGGCGCCCATAATAGCCTTACGGCCAGATACCGTTCCATCATCATTCACATTGTACATCTGCTTGATCTGTTGTGTGTCATAGGCTGTGAGGCCTGCAAACACCAGAACACCAATCACGGAGATTGCGAATTGCAATGCACTTGATGCCAAGAAGATGTTTACGATCGACGCAATGATAATACCGATCAGACCCATCATCAGGAATGAGCCCCAGCCCGACAGATCTTTCTTGGTTGTGTAGCCGTAAAGGCTCAAACCCAAGAAGGAAGCGGATGTGACAAAGAATACCTGTGTAATGCTTTCTGGCGTGTAGATCACGAAGATCGACGACAGTGATACACCAACCAGAGCTGCATAAGCCCAGAACGTGGTTTGGGCGGCTGCCACACTCATGGTTTGCACCTTGAATGACAGGAAGAACACCAGTCCAAGAGGAGCCAGCATAACTACCCAGCGCAAAGGCGAGGTGAAAAGCATGACACCAAATTCAGTTAGTAGTTTGCCATTTGGCAGTTGCGCAGCCGCGGCGGATGCATCACCCGTTGTTGCCAGATTGGCGAACAACAAAGCAGCGACACCAGTAAGCGCAAGGCCAATAGCCATGTAGTTGTAGACTTTGAGCATGTAGGCGCGCAGGCCTTCATCGATGTCGGCTTGCGCCTGAACACCAGCTTGCCCAAAAGTTCGGCGATTTAGATCAACCATTAGTCCCTCATATAATTCTCAAGAGATGGGAGGAGCAACCCCGGTTAAAACTCTCTATCAATATGGGTGCATTTGGACAGAAGAACAAGGGCGTAACATGTAATTTGACCACATGAATTCGCCATTTCACCGGTGGCAAACCACCGGAGAAATGCTGGGAAGGTTACGAACCTTCAATGTACCTCCAAAAATGAAGCGTTTGAACTTCACATTCTCGCTTGGATTCTCCTCAACTGCGCAGTTTTGCCGTGATATGATCCAATTGATCCAAGGTTTTATACTTGATCCGAAGCTCACCATTGCCCTTTGGTTTGTGCCGCAAGTCGACCAAAAGCCCCAAAACCTCTGACAAACTGTTCTCAAGTGCTTGAGTATCCGCGTCTTTTTGCTGCGGAGCCGATGAAGCCGGCTTGCTCGAAGTACCATCACCAGCATCACGCACCAACTCCTCAGCCGCCCGCACACTCATGTCTCCCTCAATGATCCGCTCAGCCATCGCACCTGGATCATCAGCAGTAACTAGAATCTTGGCGTGACCCGCGGTCAATTCACCCTCCTGTAGGAGGGTTTGTACCTTCTCAGGTAACTTTAACAAACGCAGCGTATTCGCCACATGACTGCGGCTTTTACCAATGACAGCTGCAAGATCTTGCTGGGTATAGTCAAACCCATCCAGCAATTGTTGATAGCCCCGTGCTTCTTCTATAGGATTGAGATCTGCGCGTTGGACGTTTTCTACAATTGCAAGCTCAAGAGCTTCTTTGTCGCTAACCGCCTGTATTAAAACAGGAATTTCATGAAGTCCTGCTTGTTGGGCAGCACGCCATCGGCGTTCACCTGCGATAATTTCATAGCGATTTTCTTCAAGGGGCAAACCTGGTTGCGGACGAACAAGGATTGGTTGAACAATCCCCTTCTCTCGCACAGAGCGCGTTAGGTCTTCAAGTTCATCGACATCAAAACTACGGCGAGGATTGTTTGGATTTGCCGTAACAAACTCAATTGGAACGCGCCGCTGCGAACGAGCCCGCTCAACTGCTTCAACGTCCGTATCAACATCCCCCAGCAACGCTGCAAGACCACGGCCGAGCCGCTTACGGGAATTATCATCTGCCATGATCAAGGCTCTCTTACTCTTAGGCCGCACGAAGGCTGCGCTCTCGTTGAATGATTTCAGAAGCAAGTTTCATATATGCTTGACTGCCCCGGCACTTAAGATCGTACAGCAACACAGGCTTCCCAAACGAGGGCGCCTCAGACACTCGGACATTACGTGGAATAACAGTATCGTAAACTTTTGAACCCATATGAGCTCGCACATCTTGCGCCACCTGGTTCGATAAATTATTTCGATCATCCACCATGGTCAGAACTACACCATGTATGCTCAAGCCAGGATTCAGAGTCTTACGAACCTGCTCAACCGTCGAAAGCAACTGAGTCAAACCTTCCAGTGCAAAGAATTCGCACTGCAGTGGAACCAAAATTGCATCAGCAGCGGTCATGGCATTCAATGTCAAAAGGTTAAGCGATGGCGGACAATCAACAAGAATATAAGTATAAGCACCATCTTTTTGTTGCACAGCATTTGCCAAGCTATCCACTGCCGTTCGCAAACGATGGGTGCGATCTTTTGTCTGGGCAATCTCTAATTCGACACCGAGCAAATCTAAAGTCGAGGGCGCCACATGTAGCCGAGGAACAGCCGTCGGTAATGCAACATTGCGAAGAGAAGCTTCGCCACATAGAACATCATAAGTTGAAAGCTTTCTAGCCTTGCGGTCAATTCCCAGACCAGTGCTCGCGTTACCCTGCGGATCCAAATCGACAATCAGCACTTTCTCGCCAATTGCAGCCAACGCTGTGCCTAAATTTATCGCTGTGGTTGTCTTACCGACACCACCCTTTTGGTTTGCTAGCGCCAAAACACGGGGTTTTTTATGCATGCCAACTGTCAAACCCGATCCGTCAGCACGAGAAGCTAACTTTGAGTCAAGACTGTCAGATAAGTTCGAAATAGTTGAAGACATTTAAATATCCAAAAGCAACGGTCGATTAGCTTCAAACGAGGTCGACAATCAGATTTAGCGGATCTTTCAAATCACCCGATTTTTTTCAGGTTTGAAATTGCAAGAATTACGCTTCCATCTTCAATGCGACTCGGATGTTGTATCACATCAAAACCCCAATATTTAGTGGCTTCTTCAATTTCAGACGCAAAATCTTGACCTTTGTGGACAAGTGCGACTGTTTCTGAACCCATAAACCGAGATATCAGCCCGCATAACTTTGGTAAAGGGGCCAACGCCCGCGCTGTGATATAATCTGGCGTATGAGATAGTTTTTCCAAAGGAATTTCTTCTATTCGTCCATTTATTACCTTTGCACCGATTTGTGTTTCACGTGAAACAGCCTTTAAAAAAGCGCATTTTCTACCGTTTGCTTCGATAAGTGAGACGGTTCCAGCAGGAGAATTTGTACACAAAGAATGGTGGACACCTATTGCCACCACAATACCTGGTAGCCCTGCACCGCTACCAATATCAAGCCAATTGGCATTTTTATCTGCTAACGCCAATAATTGATACGAATCTGATATATGTCTCTGCCAAAGTGTTTGTATTGTGTTGTCAGATACTAGGTTCTTTGCCTTTTGCCAGTCCCTAAGTAAGTCCGCATAACGAGAGAACTTAACCATTTGATCGTCAGGCACATCAAAGGCTCGTTGAAATCTTTCTTGATCCAGCGAGAAGGACATAAAAATACCGTAAATTTGCAGGCTTACGCCGCGGTGGAAATACGCTTTGCGTAAGCCATCAACAGTGTCAACGCGGCAGGTGTAACCCCCTCAATCCGAGATGCTTGTCCTAAAGTTGACGGCTTCGACGCTGTAAGCTTCGCACTGATCTCATTGGAAATACCAGGAAGGCCAGCAAAGTCCATATCGAGAGGCAACAACACGTGCTCATTATGTTTAAACGCTTGAATATCAGCCTGCTGACGTTTCAGATAAACAGAATAGAGAGCCTCGGTGGTCAACTGTTCTTTCAGTCTTTTCGATTTTCCCTCCATTTCTGGCCAGAACTGCATTAATTCATTTGCATCAACGGATGGGTACGACAGCAATTCGAAAAACGAGCGTTTACGGCCATCTTGATTCACCTTCAATCCAACCTTAACCGCATCCGCTGGCATTACCTTAATAGATTCTGCATTAGCTACAGCCTCAGAAAACTCATTCTTCCATTCGGAAAATTCCTTCCAACGGTAATTGCCAACAAGCCCGTTTTTGTAACCAAATTCAGTAAGACGTAAATCCGCATTGTCTGCGCGCAACGACAAACGATACTCGGCACGCGAAGTAAACATGCGATAAGGTTCGGTTACACCCCTAGTCGTAAGGTCATCCATCATAACGCCCAAATATGCCTCAGATCGATCAAGAACAACCTCTTTAGAACCGGCAGCTTTCCGAGCAGCATTCAATCCCGCCATAAGACCCTGGCCACCAGCCTCCTCATACCCTGTAGTTCCATTTATCTGCCCGGCCAGATACAAGCCAGGTAAAGCAATCGTTTCCAATGTCGGCTTCAGTTCGCGAGGATCAACATGGTCGTATTCAATGGCATAACCAGGTTGAATAATCTTTGCGTTCTCCAGCCCTGGAATACTATGAACAAACAGGTCCTGCACATCAGCTGGTAAACTGGTGGAAATTCCATTTGGATAAACTGTATAGTCGTTCAAGCCCTCTGGCTCCAAGAATATTTGATGATTGTCACGCTCCGCAAAACGTACAACCTTATCTTCGATCGAAGGACAGTACCTTGGGCCTACTCCAGATATATTACCTGAATACATGGCCGATCTACCTAAGTTATCCTCGATAATTTTATGAGTTTCAGGAGTTGTCCTTGTGAGATAGCAATTCACTTGTGGAGTTGTGATCGCCTCGGAAAGAAATGAAAAAGGTACAGGCTCGTCATCTCCCGGTTGGACCAGTAATTGATCCCACCGAATTGTGCGGCCGTCGAGACGGGGAGGTGTCCCTGTCTTCAATCGCCCCAAGGTAAATCCATGAGAGAGGAACGAGTCAGCTAATCGTGTTGCAGGTGCCTCGCCCATTCTGCCAGCGCTAACGCGTTCATCACCAATATGTATAACACCCCTAAGAAATGTGCCGGTGGTAATAACCAGAGCTCCGCATAATAATTCCTCGCCGTTACCAAGTATTAAGCCGGCTATTTTATTTCCATCTGTAAGAATTTCCTCAGCGGTTCCTTCAATGACAACCAAATTTTCTTGGTTTGAAATTTCCCGCTGCATTCCCATTTTGTAGAGCTCACGGTCAATTTGTGCTCTTGGACCCTGAACTGCAGGGCCCTTGCGTCTGTTGAGCATACGAAACTGAATGCCAGCTTCATCAGCCACTCGTCCCATAAGTCCATCAAGAGCGTCAATCTCTCGAACAAGATGACCTTTGCCGAGACCGCCAATTGCGGGGTTGCAAGACATCGCACCAATCGTATCGAATTTATGTGTGACCAAAGCTGTACTCGCACCAAATCGTGCAGATGCAGCAGCCGCTTCGCAGCCAGCGTGGCCACCCCCAATTACGATTACATCAAAGCGCATAATGCACCCCAGACTTTCGAGTTTCAGTTTTGAACAGATTCTAAAAGCATTTGGTAGCTAAAGTCAGACAACAGAACGAAGAATATAAAGTGCTACTTGCCTATACAGAATTGGGTGAAGATATGGCCGAGAATGTCTTCAACGTCAATCCGGCCCAGGATACGGCCGATGGAATCTGACGCACTTCGCAAGAATTCAACCCTTATTTCCAATGGCAACGAGTCATCACCACACTGGAGTAAAGACACGACACTATCTTCCAACGCTTCTCGGTGACGCAAGCGTGTGATTAAGGGAGTATCAGTGATATCAGTGTTGACAGAATTCGATACGGTTCCGAATCGATTTAAAGCACCAATAAGTCGATCCACTCCCATATTGGTTTTTGTTGATACATAGACCGTGTTATCTATTTCCATCGGAATCTTGGAAAGCAGGTCACATTTGGTTCGGACCCGAATCATATTTGGTAGCTCACTCTGAGGAATTTCAGTAAACTTTGGCATGGATTCCAGCTCATCCACTGGGTTAAGCCAAAGGATTAGATCAGCATTCAATGCGGCAGTTTCAGCACGACGAATACCTTCAGCTTCAATGAGATCTGTAGTATCTCTGAGGCCTGCCGTATCCGAAAGTATCAGCAGTTGATCATTCACGTTCAGCGAGACTGTAAGAACATCTCGCGTAGTTCCAGGAATCTCGGTTACAATGGCAACATTACTTTGTGCGAGAGTATTGAGCAAGCTGCTTTTTCCAGCATTCGGTGGGCCAGCCAATACTACTCTGAGTCCGTCCCGAATTATTTCACCTCGACGACCATCATCCAAATGAGCCTGTATTTGCCTTGATAAGGATAATGCATCAGCAGACACAAAATCAGCAACTGAACCAGGGACATCCTCTTCATCGGAAAAATCAAAATCGGCCTCTACTGCAGCACGCAATTCCAAGAGTGCTTGTCGCCAAGATTCATAAAGTTTACGCAGAGCGCCAGAATATTGGTTAAGCGCTTGTCTTCTCTGGGCGTCAGTTTGGGCGGCTAGCAAGTCACCCAAACCTTCCACTTCAGTTAAATCCATGTGTCCATTTTCGAATGCTCTTCTAGTAAATTCACCGGCATCTGCCATGCGAAAATTTCCAAGTGTCGATAGTTTTTCAAAAATTAACTGAAGGACTGCCGCGCTTCCATGTAGATGGAGCTCAACTACATCCTCGCCTGTAAAGCTTCTGGGTCCTGGAAACCAAATGATGAGAGCTTCATCTATAGGAAGGCCAGCATTATCTTTCAAAACAGACAATTGGGCATAGCGCGGTTGAGGATGTTTCACGTGAAACAAATCAAAGGACGCAGTTGCGTCGCGGCCACTAATACGAACGACCGCAACCCCACTCGGCAGGGCCCCGCTAGCAAGTGCGAATATAGTATCCCTAGACGGAATTGATTTACTCATAGGACAATCAAGATCACATGTTCAAAAACATCAAGGAAATGAGCAGACGTCACGGAACCGAATCAAAGAAATTTCCAGAAATTTAAACCCCTACGTATTCATGGAATCAAAGAAGTCATCATTAGACTTTGTCTGCTTCAACTTGTCCAAGAGGAACTCAATTGCATCCACTGTACCCATTGAAGACAGAATACGACGTAGAACAAAAACCTTTTGAAGTTCCGCTTTTTCCATCAGCAAGTCTTCTTTACGCGTACCAGATTTCAAAATGTCCATGGATGGAAAAGTTCGCTTATCGGCAACCTTGCGATCAAGTACAAGCTCAGAGTTGCCAGTACCTTTGAACTCTTCAAAAATGACCTCATCCATCCGACTACCAGTATCAATCAACGCTGTGGCGATGATACTAAGTGAACCACCTTCTTCAATATTCCTCGCAGCGCCAAAGAAACGTTTTGGCCTTTGCAACGCATTGGCATCAACTCCACCAGTCAAAACCTTACCAGAACTTGGTACAACAGTGTTGTAAGCGCGGCCAAGACGTGTGATCGAGTCAAGCAAGATGACAACATCTCTACCGTGTTCAACCAAACGCTTTGCTTTTTCAATAACCATCTCCGCTACCTGAACATGTCGAGTTGCTGGCTCATCAAACGTAGAAGAAATTACTTCGCCATCTACAGACCGCTGCATGTCAGTCACCTCCTCTGGCCGCTCATCAATGAGCAACACAATGAGATAACACTCAGGGTGGTTGGCAGCGATGGAATTAGCAATATTCTGCAGCAACACAGTTTTACCAGTTCTCGGCGGCGCAACAATCAATGCACGTTGACCTTTACCCAATGGGGCAACCAAATCGATAACTCTGCCTGACAAATCTTTCCGTGTTGGATCATCAATTTCCATACGGAAGCGTTCATCAGGATACAAAGGCGTCAAGTTGTCAAAATGGGTTTTGTGACGAGCTTGATCAGGATCTGCAAAGTTAATTGTATTAACACGCAGCAACGCAAAATAGCGCTCACCGTCTTTTGGACTGCGTATATGTCCTTCAACAGTGTCACCAGTGCGCAATGAGAACCTGCGTATTTGCGACGGTGATATGTAAATATCATCGGGACCTGGCAAATAGTTTGACTGGGGAGAGCGCAAAAATCCAAAGCCATCTTGCAAGAGTTCAACAACTCCCTCACCGATTATCTCTACTTCTTCTTCTGCAAGCTGTTTTAAAATCGCAAACATTAACTCTTGCTTGCGCATAGTGCTGGCATTTTCAATATCGTGGTCTTCGGCCAAAAGCAGCAGCTCGGTAGGGCTCTTCAGTTTGAGATCGGAAAGTTTCATCTCTGCCATGTGTCTATTCAATTCCTGGCGAAAAAATCGCTAATTCAAATTTTAAAGGTTGATGGGTGTTCAGTTTAAAAGCGTACCGTAGGGGCTAAACTCGGTAGAAAATTTATCTAACCAAGCCTATCCCGGCTGATTACGTCGCTTTTTTGTTCGCGAAGCTTCTTTTTTGGTCCGCTGAATAATTTCTGTTTTTGAAGGACCGTAAGGGTTCAAAACACTAACGGTGAAAGGCTGGAATTCCAGCTACATAGCGGGGTTGCAGCCAATTCACAAGAGCTTTTTAGATATATCAAATTTCTAACATGATACTCAACTTGAATTGTCAGGCACTAAAACGGACGGACAACAACCAAAATCACAATACCAACCATTATTATTGCCGGTACTTCATTGAGGATTCGAAAGTACCTATCAGAATGCTCGTTCTTATCGTCAGCGAACCGTTTTACATGCCAAGCCAAACGCATATGACAAACGGACAAAGCAAAAACTAAAACCAGTTTCGCATGCGCCCAATATGTGCCATCGATGAGATAACCACCATCAACAATCAAATATAAACCTAAAATCCAACTGGCAATCATGGCAGGCGTACCAATACCTTTTAACAACCGCCGCTGCATGACTTTAAACGTCTCGGATTGAACATCTCCACTGGTCGCTCCGCAGTGGTAAACCATAAGCCGAGGAAGATACAAAAGCATTGCCATCCAAGAGATGATGGCAAATATATGAGCTGCCTTCATCCAGAGATACAACATAGTCACTCCTTCCTTAACCAGCTCTAACTTGCTCAATCATCAAAGATACATGCTCGATTGGCGTCTCAGGAGTAATTCCATGTCCAAGGTTAAATATAAACCGTGATCCCTTCATTGCCTCGAGAATTTCGGAAATCCCCTCACGCAATGCATCTCCACCAGCAACTAACCGTGTAGGATCCAGATTACCCTGCAAAACAACGTTATCCGTTAAATTTTGTTGTGCCAAACTCACCGGGAACGTCCAATCTAAACCGACACAATCAACACAAGTTTCTTGAACATAGAGTTCATAATGCAATGCCGATCCTTTTGGAAAACCAATTATAGGAGTGTTGGGATGCATAGCTTTCACGCCAGCAACGATGCGTCTCATTGGAGCTAAAGAAAAATCTGCAAAATCCTTCTCTCCGAGAATTCCAGACCAACTGTCGAAAACCTGAACTGCATCTGCACCTGCTTCAATTTGAGCACACAAATAATCAATGGAAGTTTCCGTCAACAAATCGATCAAATGAAGAAACGCTTCTCTATGTCGATGAGCAAATAGCCTGGTTGGAGCTTGATCAGGAGTTCCTCGTCCAGCGACCATATATGTGGCTACTGTCCATGGAGCACCACAAAAACCAAGAAATGTAGTTTCTCTTGGTAGTTCCGCTCGAATTTTACCGACTGCCTCAAAAACAGGAGCCAAATGATTTATAGCACCTTGGGTCGATAACGACATAATTTCTTCAGGTGTGATCGGATCCAATCGAGGTCCAACTCCACTTTCAAATGTCACTCGTCTTCCTAGAGCGTCAGGAACTACCAAAATATCAGAAAACAAAATTGCCGCGTCAAATCCAAATCTTTGAATGGGTTGCAACGTGACTTCGGTTGCGAATTTGGGAGAATAACATAGGTCCAAAAAGGAACCGGCTTCAGCTCTAGTGGCTTTGTATTCCGGCAAATACCTTCCAGCTTGACGCATCATCCAAATGGGAGGTGGCCATTGTGGTTTGTCAGTAACTTTACTGTTCAGAACCTGAAGCATACGCTTTGTCATAAAGTGTTCCATGAGGTGTGATATGCATTTCATACATAAAGAAGTGAATCGCTTAATGACACTATGACTAGCATGAGCTTTAGGATTTAGTTCCCCAAAAATTCGTTAATAATTTCTTAATTTCTTAGTTATTCTTTTATTATAGTGTGGGTAATGAGGATTAAAGTTCTTCCACACGAAATCCCCAATTTATAACAATTCAAAATTTTTTGGACAACAAACCAAACATATCAAGAACTATTGGGAAAAACAAAAATTGCTATTTAAATTCAGCCATTTAAAGACATGTATTTTCCAAACAAATTGGAACAAGTATTGCACAAATTCTAGTATCAATCTTATGCACACAACTCCAATATAACCAATATTCCAGACTACAGATTAATCATGCGTTAACCCATTCTTAACAGC
>JBGCFS010000039.1:0-2955 GCA_045107035.1 Hyphomicrobiales bacterium | reverse complement strand
TACCAGCGTACATTCACTTTGTAGCGAAAACGATTTTGGTAAAATGTCCCAGCAATCTGTTGATACCAGACCGTTTCGAAGTCTTCTGAAGCAGTCCGCCGAAAGAGAACTGTTTCCAACTAATTTAAGCAACGGGTGTGTCGAGGGTATTGGAGCGCGCAGCACTAAGCACTGAGCGTCTATGGAGTCTGGACTGTAAATGGCATAAAACCCCCGGACCCTCGAACGGTAACTCGACTGTCCTTAGCATTCGGAAACACCCAAATTGACAATCTACCTTATTCGACACGCTCAATCGGCCTTCAATGCGGTTTACGATCCAAGCAAGCCAGATCCGATGATATTTGATGCACCAATCACTGCGCTCGGAGAGTCTCAAGCTCAACAGGCTCGGGCTGAGATCAATCAACTAAATCTGGCAAACGTTATCGTTTCGCCGTTCACCAGAACGCTACAAACGGCCCATTTGATTTTTGGAAACAAGTTTCCTGTCCAGATCAATGCCACCGTGCGAGAGCAACTCTGCAATAGCTGTGATGTTGGAAGCCCACCTCACAAACTTGCCAGAGATTACCCCCATCTGGATTTTGATCATCTGGATGAGTGCTGGTGGCATGACGGAGAAAAGGATCACCGAGGCATCTCAGTTGAACCCCATGAGACATTGCAGGAAAGAGCAAACAGTTTCGCCGAATTTCTCAAGCGCGAACGCATCCACTCCACAGCGATTGTTTCTCACGGGAACTTCATTCGCGCACTGACCGGAATCCAACCCAAAAACTGTGAAGTGGTAAAATTCGACCCTCGCTAGGGCTGTTCTAATCGGTGATGAAGATCACTTCTCAGAGCATTGAAAATTCGTCCAATTGAGGGCCTTTGAGTTTTCAAAATGCACGAATCCCTCGCTTTCAGTTTCATCGGTAAGCAGACATTGATATTTTCAGCGTTTCCCGGCAACCTTTCCTAATATGAAAGGTGGGTTCGGTGTGGTGGAAATCTGGGGTCGGATAACTTCATCGAATGTGCAGGCATTGATGTGGTGCATTGGAGAACTCGGGCTGCAATATGTGCGCCATGATGCGGGAGGCATCTATGGCGGCACTGAAGACGCCGCATTTCTAGCGATGAACCCAAATGGGACAATTCCCGTTCTAAAAGACATCGATCTGCCTCCGCTTTGGGAAACAGGCGCAATGTGCAGGCATTTGGCAACGAGGTACGGCAGGGATAGTTTTTGGCCCAGTGACATGACGGGACGGGCTAACGTTGATCGTTGGGCCGAGTGGGCCAAACTCAATGTTGCTATGGCATTCACGGTTCCAGTGTTTTGGCGTTTGGTCAGAACTCCAAAGGCGCGACACGACAAAATAGCCATAAGGGCGGCAGTCGAAGTTCTGGAAAACAAGCTTGAAATTGCGGATGAAATCCTTGCCAAGCATCACTTTCTCGCAGGCGAAAACTTCACACTTGCTGACATCCAGTTTGGTCACATTCTTTTTCGGTATTACGACATTGAGTTGCAACGTGCCGAATTCCCGAATGTGCGAGCCTATTACAATAGCCTCACTGAGCGGCCGGCCTACCGTGAACACGTAATGGTGTCCTACGACGAACTGAGGGTCGATTGAACTTACCTTTCGTTTGCGCGCCCCGCGCCGGGTTCAGGCAGATGACTTTTGCGCCGCTCAGGGCTCAAAGCAGGTTTTCGCTGCGCAGCGAAACAATGACTGCATCGCGGGACAAAGCCGTCCTAAGCACGAGCAGCAGAATCGCAAGAATTGCGGGATCAACAATAGGTACGTATTGCCCCTCCTTTTGTCTCTTGCTCTTACCCATGCGCACACCTCCAAATCGGCGCGCGGTGGGTCTGCACCTCCTTATCCATGATCGACCCTCCCGTTGCGGGTCTTGAGCGGTTGAACAGAAATGCTGAGCTAGTACCAATGGAACCGTCTTTCGTTTTTCATAGCGGTAAAGGGGCCGGGTGTGGCATCAACAGAACTGTCTAGGGTGGCAGTTGATGTCACTGGAAGAGACCCGGCTCCGCCCACGGAGTTGGCGTTTTTCATTATGTGGGCTCAGAGTTGGGATCGGTGCGTTGCGCGCTCAGATAGGCGTTCAGGTCGGTGCCGTGATACCGGATCCGCCGCCCGATGCGGTTACTTGCGTTCAGCGCGCGGCGAATAATCCATTAAAACCCAAGTTGACCGATGTTACCCAAAATATGAATGCCAGTTCTTAAGGTTTCACGCTTTTCCTCAGATGGATTGAGCAGATAAATCCCGTTGATTTCGGAAAAACTTTCGACCGTCTCGGTGTCAAACCGAACAAACCCCAATGCTCTTCAGGATATCTGCCGCAATCGTTTGTTCTTTGGTGCAATCGCCTTCCTCAATAAGGCGATGAACGGGAGCCAAGACGGGATTCACTTGCTCCGCTCGGCCCGTCTCTGACAACAATTGTGCAAGATCGATGGCCGCGCGCAATTCAAAGAATGTTGCACCTTGCCTGTTTGCAACTGTGATCGCCGTTCGCAAATGACCCTCCGCAGCAGCTTTGTCGCCCTCATGCAGCGCTACTTTTGCCATAAACTGGTGGTAGTCGGACAAGGCGTGGTTTTCTCCAGTCTCGACCATCAATTTTTTGGCACTTCCGGCAAGCGCATGGGATTCATCAATCAAATCGAGGGAAAAGGCCCGTTTTGCAGCTAACAATCGATAGGACGGGATCAGTAATTTTGTGGGCGAGACCACCAACTTGGCCTCATGCGCGTACACAATTTCAAGACCCGGCACCTCGCCTTGATCCATCAGAACGACGCCGCGCCCCATGCCCGACCAAAGCTGGAACAGCTCTACTCCATATTCATTGGACAGATCAGACATGGCGTTGATATGATATGCGAATAGATCAGTGTCATCGGTGTATTCGCCGAAATACACCCCCATCAAATGC
>JBGCFS010000038.1:0-29087 GCA_045107035.1 Hyphomicrobiales bacterium | reverse complement strand
CAGTGGTGAAAAGAATGTCGATTGCATCAAGCAGCATGATCATCTCCACCTGATACGGAAGCGGGTGAGCATTATTGCTGTCACCATGCTGAGAAGCGCCGTAGCAACCATGACGTCAGAGATGTAACTCGGCACGCCTGCGCTGCGGCTCATAGCATCTGCGCCAACGAAGATACCTGCCACAAAAATGGCGGATAGGATCACCCCAATCGGATTGAGGAAAGCCAGCATGGCGACAACTATGCCTGTGTAACCAAAGCCGGGGGAGATATCGAGTGTCAGATTACCTTTGAGGCCCGCCACTTCTGATACGCCAGCCAATGCAGCAAGGCCACCAGAAAGAAGCGCCGTCTTCACCAGCACGCGGTTAACTGGAATGCCGGCAAAGCGCGCTGCTTCTGGGTTGTGACCTACAGCACGCATTTCATAACCCAATACAGATTTGGCCATAATCAACCAGACGCCGACTGCACAAATTATTGCCAGAATAAAGCCGAAGTGAAGACGTTTACCCTGAATGACACGCGGTAAACGCGCCTCGGAAACAACCCGCTCTGATTGAGGCCAACCCAAGCCCATTGGGTCTTTCAGTGGTCCCTCCAGAAGAAGCGAAACAATCAATAGAAAAATGAAGTTCAACAAAAGTGTTGTAACCACTTCATCAACACCGAAGCGTGTTTTTAAAATAGCTGGGCCAAGCAACAACAACGCTCCGGCCAACATAGCGCCCGCGATGATGATAGGAATGAGAATAACTGCTGGCGCAGCAATAGCACCGGTTCCTAAAAGCACTGTCATAACAGCGCCAGCATAAAGCTGGGCTTCCGCACCGATGTTCCAAAGCTTGGCACGAAACGCGACCGCTATTGCAAGACCGGTAAAAATCAGCGGCGTCGCACGGGTCAATGTTTCGACCAGCGCAAATTGCGAGCCAACAGCGCCCTTTACAACAAGTCCGAAAACCTGAAGTGGTGCAGCACCGGCAATCATTACCAAGATTGCTGCAATGATAAATGTAACGAGAATAGCCATCGCAGGGTAGGCAAGTGTGATTGCCAGAGTAGGCGCCGGTTTTGGTTCAAGCCGCATGGGTGACGTCCTTCGCGACAGTGTTAGATGATGCTGTAAAACCATGGCCAGCCATCAACTCACCAAGTTCTGCAATGGTACGTGCGCCGCGATTGGTCGGCCTTGATAACCGTCCTTTGGACATGACGATGATCTGATCAGACAACGTCATTACCTCATCTAAATCTTCAGAAATAAGTAGAATGGATGCACCTCGTGCCCGCGCTTTTAAAAGCTGTTCATGGACATAAGCCACGGCGCCGACATCCAAACCACGAGTTGGCTGGTTGGCCAATATTACTTGCGGATCGCCATCAAAGGCGCGTCCCAAAATGAGCTTTTGCATATTGCCGCCGGAGAGCAACCTAACCCGTGCTTCTGGCGATGGACATTTCACATCAAAATTGCGGATGATGTCCTCAGCAAATTTCCGCGCCGCCCCCCAATTCAGAAAACCAAAGCGGCTGAACCTGGCACTGAGATAGCGTTCTGACACAACATTTTCGGTGACACTCATATCACCAATCATACCAACAGCGTGGCGATCTTCCGGGATTCGCCCAATCTTGTTTGCTAAGGCCACACGCGGAGACCAGCCACCAACGTTTGATCCATTAATCGCCAGAGACCCTGAACTCGGCGATAGCGTGCCAGCAATCAGTGCCGCTAGTGCTGCTTGTCCGTTGCCTGAAACACCTGCAAGGCCGGTAATTTCTCCCGCTTTCAATACAAGCGATACATTCTGCAAAGCGGAACCGGTGCCTTGCCCTGCGGCTGATACGTTTTTGAGCTCAAAAACTGTTTCACCAGTGTCTGGCTTTGAAATTTCTGGCGGTGCAATATCCTCGCCAACCATTAGGCCAGCTAGTGCCTTGCGATCTGTATTCGCGGTGGTTTCTTCGCCCACTAGTTTGCCACCGCGCAGCACCAGCACACGGTCACTAACCGCCATAACTTCCTGCAGCTTGTGGGAAATGAAAATAATGGAAAGCCCTTTAGCAACCAACATCTTCAAGGTTTTAAACAGCGCATCTGTCTCAAGCGGCGTTAGCACGGCTGTTGGTTCATCGAGAATCAGAACCCGTGCATCGCGATACAGCGCTTTTAGAATTTCGACACGTTGCCGTTCGCCAACGGAAAGATCTGTAATTTGTGCATTAGGATCTACAGCTAAACCAAAGTCTTTGGCATGACCTAGTATGCGATCGCGCACTTTGGCGCGGTTAAATCTAGGTGCGAAGAGGCCTTGAGTCCCCAGCGCGATATTTTCCAGAACGGTCATGTTTTCAGCAAGCGTGAAATGCTGGTGCACCATACCGATGCCCGCATCGAGTGCTGCTTGCGGATCGCCTTTGGGCAGCTCCTTGCCAAACGCAGTCACGGTTCCTGCATCTGCCACGTAGTGACCGAACAGGATGTTCATCAGCGTGGTTTTGCCGGCTCCATTTTCGCCCAAGAGCGCAATCACCTCGCCCTGCTGCAGGGAAAAACTGATGGCATCGTTAGCGACCAATGGTCCAAATGTTTTGGTAATGCCGGAGAGGCTGAGAACAGCCTCCCCGTTTTGATTAACAGCCACTAGCTGGATTTCGGCTCTTCGTCATTGATGGCGACAGTGAAGCTACCATCTTTGATCGCGGCTTCTTTTTCCATTACCATTTTAACAGCGGCTTCCGGGATTTTGCCTTCAAAAGTGCCGTAAGGCGCAAGTGAACAACCACCTTCTTTCATGAAGGAATAAACGCCATAGTCAGCAGCTTTAAACTCGCCAGCTTTTGCAGCTTTAATGGCTGCGGCCAAAGTTGGTTCAAAATGCCAGATAGCGGATGCCACAACAGTTTCAGGATAATCAGCCTGCGTATCAATAACATTACCGATAGCAAGAATGCCTTTTTCTTTAGCTGCGTCAGAAACACCAAATCGCTCTGCGTACATAATATCTGCACCACCATCGATCTGTGCAAAGGCAGTTTCTTTAGCCTTTGCAGGATCAAACCATGAGCCGATAAAAGCGACTTGGAATTTGATGTCTGGTTGCATTTCTTTGGCACCAGCCATGAAGGCATGCATAAGGCGGTTTACTTCTGGAATTGGGAATCCACCGACCATGCCAATATTTTTGGTTTTGGTCATGGAGCCGGCAATAATGCCGGAAAGATACGCAGCATCTTGAATGTAATTATCGAACACTGCAAAGTTTGGCGCATCATCCATTGGCTTAAAGCTTGAACCCATGAGGTAAGCTTTGTCCGGATAATCACGTGCCACATCACGGGCTGCGCTTTCTACTGCAAACGTCTCACCGATGATAAGATCGTGACCAGCTTCTGAGTATTCGCGCATAACGCGTTCATAATCATTGTTTGATGTGCTTTCAGAATACACATATTCAATATCGCCAGCTTCAGCAGCAGCAACAGCTGCCTTATGAATGCGACTGATCCACTGTTGCTCAACTGGGAGCGTATAAATAGCTGCCACTTTCAGTTTTGCATGGCTTGCAGCGCCAGCAGCACCAAGCACACCTGGCATCGCTAATGCGGATGCGCCAACGCCAGCTGTCTTCAGCAAGGCACGTCGTGAGATTGCCGCATTAATCAGCGACTTAATCGGGTCAGTCATAGAAAAGCTCCTAGTTAAAAGACGTGGCGGGGAGGAAAACCACAATAGTAAACGGTAGTTCGATTCCTACAGCCTGACAAGCGCTGCCTCTTTGTCCACAGGCATTGAAATCCCTGATATACATGACCAAGGTCGTGAATACCCGCCAAAGCAGAAAATTTTAACTTTCGCACCTCATTTATTTCCCAAGAACGAGGCCTGACGGTCAAGGTTGCCGTCAATAATTGCACTGGCACCACGGCTCCTAAAACAGTAATATAAATGTTGGTTTCCAATTCGGACCCAGACCTCAGGAGCTCTTCATGCGCAATGTTTTTTTCGGCCTCTTGCTAACGACAACAACCGCAATGGTTTCTACATATTCAGTTGCCCGAGAGACAATTGCTCAATGTGATTGGCCAGCAAACCTTCGAAATATAATGGAGCCATGGGATAAACATACGCGCACCTTCGCGAACGGTAAAATCCGTATTGCACATGTGGATACTGGAGGCGAACCAGTATGCTGTAGCTCCTACTTGGCTATCTTGGCTCCTACCAATCCGGAGGAAGAAGAGTTGACAGGAAGGCAATGTGCAATCCTTACAGATAGCGATCAGACTCTAGGTTTTTCCTGGATTGATTTTCCAGCCATAACCGCAAGTTATGATCCTGGCCTTGGGCTTTTGTTATCTGTTCCAGTGGAACGCTATGACTTAAATAGCAACAATGGCTCCACTATTCCTGGCATAGTAAATATTCGCATCAATCAGGCTACTGGCAGTATCACTACCGAGTAGATCACCCGCATAGACTTTAGTTCTTTCCGGACATTTGAACTCCAGCCTCTGCAGCCGCAAAGCCTGATCATCTATTATTCTGTGGTACCAGGCTACGCGCCTGACATGGCCGGCATGCGAATGTGCTTGTGATACCGGTTTCCTTCGTTTCACTAACCACAGGACGACGGCAAACTGAATCGAGAAAATTGCAAACCCCATATCTCCATCGATCAGACCTGTTGAACAAAGCTCGGGCGGATAGGGCTTGAACGCAAAAACTGTGGTTCAACCGTCATAATTGTGTGTAATATCAATGCATCAGATGTTTCCATCCAGTCAAAATGACGAAATTTCGATCTGAGCCAAATGGAGTATCTTAAAGAATACTGCCGAGAGAATTATCAGGAGCGTTCTATATAATGTCTTGTTCAAAATTAAAAATATGTCTGACGGGTGTCGCAACAGGCGCGTTGTTTTTTGCAACTGGCGCACAGGCTGACACTTTGCGTCTTCTCACCTGGGGCGGATATGCGCCAGAAGCTGTAGTCGAAAAGTTTGAAGCTGAAACCGGTCACTCCGTGGAAGTAACTCTTTCGAACAACGAAGAAATGATCGCAAAACTGCGCGCCACCGGCGGCGGTGGCTTTGATCTAGCACAGCCAAGTCAAGATCGCATTGCTGGTGCACAAGCAGAATTCGACATCTATAAACCCATTGACATATCCAAGGTTGAAACCGGCCAGTTTATTGAATCAATGCTGGAAGCCACTCAGGAAAACACCACCTTTGAGGACGCGGCTTACGGCTTGCCACATGTATGGGGAACCAGCGGATTGGTGGTAAACACCAAAATGGCACCTAATGTTCTTGACTACATTGATCTTTGCTCGGCTGATGTTGCTGGAAAAGTTTCTTACCGCTTGAAACGCCCAACACTGATAGCCTTTGCCTTCTCAATGGGTCTTGATCCATTCGCTGCCTATGGTGACATAGAAGCTTACAAAGACATCATGTCCAAGGTGGAAGCCAAGCTTGTCGAGTGTAAAGCAAATGTCAAAACTTACTGGAGTGGCGGCGACGAAATCACCAATTTGCTCCGTTCCGGCGAAGTAACTGCGTCTATGGCTTGGGACACTGGCGGTTGGAAGCTGAATGCAGATAATCCAGACATTACCTTCATTGCGCCAGCTTCCGGTGCCCTTGGCTGGATCGATACATTTGTTCTACCAAAACGTGGCCGTGCTGACGATGCTGCCTATGCGTGGATCAACTTCGTAATGCGCCCAGACATCGCCGCAATGATTACCAATACAGCCGGTAACTTCACAGCTTCTTTAGGCGGTGCTGAAGGTGTGAGTGCAGATTTGAAAGCACGTTATCAAGCAAGCTTTCCACCAGAAGCAGTAGAAAATGTAAACTGGTACCCAACGGTTCCGGCGGGCCTTGAAGCCATTGAAGGTGGGGTACTTGACCGCGTAAACGCGGCCAAGTAAGCCACCCAACATTATTGCTTATGGGCAGCGCAACAATTGCGCTGCCCTTTCTCATTTACGGACTTAAAAATGATTGACCAAAAGGCCGAGCAAAATGTGACTCCCGATTTGGAGTGTATTGGGCTGACTAAGAGTTTTGATGATTTCAATGCCGTTCATGATGTTAGTTTTTCTGTTCCACCTGGCACTTTTTTTTCTATTTTAGGCCCATCTGGTTGTGGCAAGACCACACTGTTGCGCATGATTGCGGGCTTTCAGGAGCCCACCAGTGGTGACCTGCATATTAAGGGCAATTCCGTTCTGAATGTTCCACCAAACAAGCGGCCAGTTAGCATGGTGTTTCAGCACTTGGCCCTATTTCCAATGATGAATATTGCTGGAAATATAGGGTTTGGCCTGCGTCGTCGTGGAATGGCGCGCGAAGACATTGCTAAACGAGTTGAAGCTGTTTTGGATCGTGTTGGCCTACCCGGAGTTGGTAACCGCCGCATTGATCAACTTTCCGGCGGCCAAAAACAGCGCGTGGCAATTGCTCGCTGCATGGTGCTTGAGCCTGATGTATTGTTGTTGGATGAGCCCCTTGGTGCACTTGATTTAAAGCTGCGTGAGCATATGAAAATCGAACTTAAGAAGCTCCAAACTGAATTTAACACTACATTTGTCTACATAACCCATGACCAGTCCGAAGCGCTTGTAATGAGCGATCAGATTGCGGTTATGAACCATGGTGTATTCGAGCAGGTCGGCACAGCCCGCGAACTCTACTATGAGCCTGAAACCGCATTTGTGGCTGGATTTGTCGGAGAGGCTAATAAATTTACGGGTGTTGTAGAAAACGCAGATGGCAACACCTTGAAACTACGGACAGCAAGCGGCTTTATGCTAGATGGTATGGCTGCTATTGGCGCATTTACCAAAGGCGATGCTGCCAGCATTTTTGTCAGGCCTGAAGCTGTGCGGCTCTCTCACAAGGCTAAGGATGTGAGAGGTCTTAACAACGCCACATCTGGCCAAGTGGAAAATGTGCTTTTCAACGGTGCGAACAGCCGAGTGCTCATTCGTGATGAAGCGACCGGCGGTGAAATTGACGTCGCTATCCCGCAGACTGGCGAGTTCTATCAAATGTCACCCGGAGATACTGTGCATGTGGGTTGGGAAGCAGAGCAAACGCGCTGTTATCCGGCGAGCCAGTAATCATGACCTCATCACGTTCAAAATTTGGGCTTTACCTCCTTCTTTCTCCGCTTTTGCTATGGCTGCTAGTGCTGATTGTTGTGCCTCATATCGGCCTGTTTGTGGTGTCGCTTAGCGAGAAGGTTGGCGTGCGTCAGTATGAGACTGGTATCGCCAACTACATGACATTTTTCAATGAGCCACTTTATTGGAATACATTTTTACGTACGGCCTTGATGTCTATTTTCGCAACAGTTCTGACGCTCTTCATCGGTTTTCCTGTCGCCTATTTCATTGCCAAGATCACACGAGGCCGCTCAAAGACCGTGCTGTTTTTACTCTGCCTCATTCCATTTTGGGTCAGCGAGTTGGTGCGCACTTATGGGTGGATGATCCTTTTGCGAGAAACCGGCATTTTCTCGACCACACTGCAAGCAATGGGCATCGTCGATGGACCGATTGAATTTCTCTACAATGATGCCGCCATCATGGTTGGTCTTGTCTACACTTCCATGCTGTTCATGATAGTGCCACTGGTTACAACACTCGACAGTCTCGATGACAGTCTCATAGAAGCGGTCTACGATCTTGGCGGTAATGGCTGGAATGCGTGGCGCGAAGTCGTTATTCCACACGCTATGCCGGGCATCGTCTCTGGCTGCATCGTGGTGTTCATGCTGTCACTTGGCAACTACCTGACGCCAATACTTTTAGGTGGTAAAGACAGTCTCTGGTTCACCGGCCTTATCTACAATCAGTTCATAACGCGCTTTAACTGGGAACAGGGATCTGCCTTTGGTTTTCTGCTGCTGATCCTGTCCTCGCTCATCGTTTGGATTGGTCTTAAGCTGACACGGCAAACACTTTCCAGAACCATGGGAAATGAAAAAACCAGCAATTCGAAAGCCGCGGCATGATCCCTACAATCCGTCAAAGCGCTGCCTTTCGCTGGAGCTACCGCGCATATATATTTGCGTTCTTCGTATATCTCGCATTGCCGTTGATCGTCGTTAGTATTTTTGCCTTCAACGACAGCCTCTTTCCGTCTCTTCCATGGGAGGGGTTTACCTGGGATTGGTTCTTTGGAACCGAGCGCCCACGTCTTGGCGTATTCAACGAGCGCCCTGTAATGCGCTCCATCTGGACATCCTTGTTTGTAGCCGGGTGGGTTGCGGTATTGTCGGTGATTGTTGGGACATGCAATGCATTTCTGTTTGAACGCTATAATTTCCGTTTCAAGAATATTCTCTATGTGCTGATGTTACTGCCATTGGTCATTCCCGGAATTATTCTGGGTATTTCCATTTTGGTCTTTTCGAATTTCATCGCCAATGGTTTAGAAAACGCGACGGGCCTTTGGTTCGACTCTCTTCGCCCAGGCCTGCCATTGGTGATCCTTGGACAATTCTCGTTCATCACCACTTTTGCAACACTGGTAATCTCGGCTCGTTTACAGAAGTTCGACAACACACTGGAAGAGGCTGCCCTCAACCTTGGCGCCACCAAATGGGGTGCGATATACACCATTACACTGCCATTTTTGGCGCCGGCCATTATCGGAGCCGCGCTTGTAGCTTTGTTGATGAGTTTTGAAAACTTCAACACGACGTTGATGCTCGTCGGATCTGATGCGCCTTTGACAATCACGATGTTTGATAGATTGAAACAAGGTTCTACACCATTGTTGAATGCAGTATCGCTGCTGCTTATGGCTGTCTCGGCACTTATCGGCCTTATTTCGTTGTTGATGCAAGGTAAGAAAACTAGCTAAAGCCAAGAACTCTGCACACAGCCCAAAGCGGTCCATTAATTAATCGCGTGGATGCTTTGACGTGTTGTGGGGCCTCGTCATTCTTTTGGACAAAGCAGAAAAAAACGCGCCGAGCATTAATCCCGACGCGTTATAATGTAAATCGTTTTGTTCGCCTATGCGAAGCGTAGATCGCCAACATTTGTCAATGTTTGCACCGGCTTGCTATCTTGCCAGCGGCGCACAATCATGACGACTGTAAAGGTCAGAAGAGCTTCTGCGGCAAAGACCGGCATATAGGCAACAGCCCATGTTGCCCAAGTCGCCACTGTTAGGCCACCACCGGAGATCATCAGCCAGAAACCAACCATCGCCGATACGCCTGCATAATAAACTGCATCAATGCGCAGTACCTTACCAAGTGTGAACCGCTCTTTCATAGCACCATCAAAGAGGCGTTTGCCAAATGTATAGTGCAGCGCGACCATTGGTGTCATCAGCGTCAGCGCGTTTACGCCAAGATGGACGATATCCTGCGGCTCGAAAACGACGGATTGAAACACAAGACCAAGGGCCAAACCAATCATAGCCGGCGCAAAGCCAAACAACAAATAGATGCTTGTTGCCCCGATCAAATGCAGTTCTGATGGGCCCACTGGTTGATGCCAAATCTGCATCAGGACTGTAAAGACGAGACCCGCAAGAACAGCTTTAGGAATGTTCAACGGGTTTTTAACCATCGCTGGAAGCTGTGTCGCTACCAGCGCGATTGCACCCGCATTTGCAGCAACAAGCCGCGCCTGATCAATAATTCCAATTTCAATATGCATTCATTTCTCCCTGCACCCACCGTGCAATTCACTATCAAAAATTAAGCTAACTTATGGTCAGCACATGTGATGGCAGGTCTCCTGGCTTGCGGATTAGCAGCGCCCTTGTCCTTCCCGGCCTTGCGGCCAGTGGTAATACAAGAAGCCTACCGCATACAGTTGCGGGGGCAGCCACGGATTTGGTCCCTATTGGGTACGCCGTACCGTGTTCCCTTTTGATCCGCCGCATCGCTTAACTTGGCAGAACCATCCCCACCCTTGTAAGCGCAAAAGGCAAGGGGCTGCAAATTCAAATGCAACATTTCAGCATACAATTTCACAGCACCTTATATTGACCTTACTTTGCAATAAAACGCGCACGTGTTAGGCGAAGCCAAAAGGGAGATAAATATGATATCCAATGCCTTACCAATTTCGCGCAGTCGCCAAATGGGTCAGTTTCAGATCGGTCGTTTGGCCTACGGATGCTGGAGGTTTTCCGGAACCCCTATCCCCGACGCGCGCGAAAAAATCAGTGCAGCGCTGGAGATTGGAGCCAATCTGATTGATACAGCTGCGATTTATGGTTTTGGCAAACAGGGATTTGGTGGAGCTGAGGCTGCACTGGGAGATTTACTCGATGCAGACAAAGGCCTGCGCGAGCAGATGGTACTGGTGACAAAGGCCGGTATTCATCCGCCCATTCCATATGATTCCACTAAAGCAAATCTCATCAGTTCCTGTGAGGATTCCTTGAAACGCTTAAAAACCGACCGGATTGATGTATTTCTCATTCATAGACCCGACCTTTTGACACCTCACGAAGAAGTCGCAGAGGCGCTGAATACACTGCGCCGCCAGGGCAAAATCCTGGAAGCTGGAGTTTCCAATTTTTCATTATCCCAAACACGTGCATTGCAAGCTTTTCTGGAATTCCCTTTTGCTGCAATCCAACCCGAAATTTCTGCATTGACCACCGAAACCTTGTTCGACGGCACGTTAGACATGTGTCAAGAATGGTCCATCACACCTATGGCTTGGTCACCTCTTGCAGCCGGTGCATTGGCAACCGGTGAAGGCACATTGGACGATGAAAAATTCATCCGGGTTGTTAATGAGTTAGATCGCATTGCCAACGAAAGTGGAACATCGCGAGAGGTCATTGCTCTTGCATGGTTGCTTGCGCACCCTTCCGGAATCGTGCCAATCATCGGATCACAAAACACACAGCGCATTGCAGCTGCATCAGCTGCATTCGATGTTAAAATGTCTCGGCAAGACTGGTACAGCGTCTTGTCCGCCAGTCTAGGTCACAGGCTGCCGTAAAATCTGTAACAGCTTTTTGGAGTATTAAAACCGGTTAGCAGAATTCAAAATTCTGTTGCTGGGTTTTTGACAACGTGATCAATTGTCTTTTATCACTTGATAAAAGTCACATAGGCAGTGTCGCCTTCCGAATTTTTTGTTTACCAAAGCTAAATAAAAAAACGGTGACCGTCTAAAAAGCGAGAGCAATTAGATGCCGACAGTTTTGGGCTATTCCGCAGGAAGCGTTGCAGGCATTTTATCAGTTGTCCTATATTTGGGATCTTATGCGGCACTTCAGTTAGGTGCACTAAAGGGCAATGGATACCTGTACTCCATACTGAATATACTGGCATCCTGCGCAATGTTGATTAGCTTGTTTGAAGCTTTTAACTTGTCAGCAGCCATTGTGAGCACAATATGGATCGGCATAAGCGTACTTGGAATTTTACGCCTCTACCTAATTTCCGTGTCGATCAAATTTAATGCAGAAGAAGATGCGTTTTTACGTAGCATGCTACCGGATTTACAGCAGTCCGCTGCCCGGCACTTCCTGAATGCTGGAAGCTGGGAAGAAGCCGGCGCTGGAACTGAATTGACACAACATGGCGTGCCAGTTGATCGATTAATTTATCTCTCCCAAGGTACAGCTGATGTAATTGTGGGCGGCAAGATAGTTGCTCATATCAGCGCGGGAGGTTACATCGGCGAACTTTCAAGCTTTAGCGAAAACCCGGCAACCGCAACCGTATCGCTAGCTACCCAATCCAGATTTTTTTGTATTAATGTCGCGAAGTTGCGGTTGCTCGCAAAACGCTTGCCCGAGCTAAACATTGCTATTCAAAAGAGCTTTGTCACAGAGACCGGGAAAAAACTGGACGCCTCTAATAAAATGAAATGAACATGGTCAATTAGCTACTGTGAACGGCACATACTGTCATCAAGAATAATCCATGTGGTCAGCGGCCACAGCTTCCAGCAAACTGCGCAATAGATCGGGATCAGCAGACTGGACACGGCTCCAGTTGGGGATAAATGGAGTCTCCATTGGATTCTCGAGAAAAGTGTGCCCCGCTTCAACAATGTTCGATGCGAAGAGTTCTACAGCGCGTTCTTCTGAGTGCCTGTCCACCATCAAGCCATTCATTCTTGCGTCATTGTAATAGCTTTCGATGAGATCAAGCGCGGTTCGAAAGTAAGTTGCTTTCAATGTGCGAAAGGTCTCATGACTAAACACGGTTCCGTCGGTTGCGAGCTTTCTAAAAAGTGCTTTGCATATGTCTATCGACATGCGCGAGAGGCCTTGTGCCGGATTGTCTTCTGACAAAGGCTGGTGCTTGTGGTCATAGGCATCTGACACTTCAACCTGACAGACCGACTTAGGGCTGAGGTTGCGCCAAACCTCAGATAGGACGCCTATTTCCAGCCCCCAATCCGATGGTATTCGCATGTCCGGCAAGATTGATGTACGCATCGCAAACTCACCGGCGAGAGGATAGCGAAACCCGTTTAGGTAATCGAGGTAATCTCTCGGTCCAATGGTTTTACGAAGTGCTAGAAGAATTGGCGTTACCAGCAACCGACTAACGCGGCCGTTGATCTTTCCTTCAGCCACACGTGGGTAAAACCCCTTGCAAAACTGATACGAAAAAGATGGATTTGCGACTGGATATACCAACCGTGTAAGCATATCTTTTGTATAGGTTAGGATGTCACAATCATGAAGGGCGACAATTGCACTGTCTCGGCGGGCAAGGGTATAGCCCATACAATACCAAACGTTTCTTCCCTTGCCCGGCTCGGTTGGAGCCAACCCTGCAGCAGCTAATTCCGCATCTATAGCGCGCAGACGCGGCCCGTCATTCCATAAAATGCTATATTTTTGTGGCAATTGGGAAAAGAACTTATGAGCATGACGGTATTGCTCTTCATTTGCTCGATCAAGACCAATGACGATATGATTTATGAATTTTGCCTTAGAAAGTTCATTCAGTATATTGGGCAGCGCCTCGCCTTCCAATTCTGAAAACAATGATGGCAAAATCAGTGTGATCTTTCGATCATTGGCAAATTGCTCAACTTCCCTTTCCAGGGTTTCCGGTGCCGCACTGCGTAAATTATGCAGGGTCGCGATATGCCCGTTTTGAAAAAAGTCTGCCATAGTTAAAACTGGCCCTTTTGCTTCTTAGTCTCTGGCTAAGGTAAGTTACGTTCAACATAAGAAAGCACGGCCTCATTCCAGCCTTGCGGCCCAGGAAGTTGCGTGCGCGAGATGGTGCCACTGTGTTCGCCTTCCAAAACAGGTAATTCTTCCGTTTCTGGATTTAAAACAATTACACCGTGGTCTGCAGCTTGGAGCATGCCGATGTCATTGGCTGCATCGCCAAGCGCCAAGGTCTGCGTTATGCTTGTCACCTCTTTATAACCCTCGACAATCTGGGCCATTCGTTGGGCCTTGTCGAAACCAAATGAGAGTGTCGTAAAACGCCCACCTTGTTGCACTGAAACACCATGTTCACTGAGCCAGTATTTGTATTTCATTAGACCCTCAACAGTTCCGGTCCATAGGCCAGGCTCCGAAAATTGTCGCGCTATCGCCTTTTTGCAATTACTCTCAGACAATCCCGTATGATTGCGAAGTTCTGCCAAAGACCAGTTGGCAAAACCAGAAAAATTGGCACCCAACTCCTTTGGGGCCACAGCAATAATTTCAAGTAATTTGTAGTATTGGCTTTGATCCAGATCACCGATGTCAGCATTTCCAGAAGGCAAGATTCCTGCGCCATTTTCAACAATGGCAGGGCAATGCGAAAAGCCCATCACACGCCGAATTTCTGTAAGTTCCATTGCTGTTTTACTGCTGGCCAAGATCAATGGAATTTTCAATCCAGCAAGCTTGTTCAAGGCCGGTCTTGCGAGTTCAAAGCTGTATGCCTGATGATCAAGCAACGTGCCGTCTAGGTCCGAAAAAATCATGAATGACAATGGCTGTTTCGTTCCCTTAATTATTTACAAGAATTACACAGTCAAGTGTTTCCGCACATCTTCACGATCAAGACTTGCTGCATCGCCGGAATGGACGATTTCACCACGATCCATAATAAAAATGTCGTCCGCCAATTCACGGCAAAAGTCGAGATATTGCTCTACCAGCAATATGGACATACCCTCTTCATCGCGCAGAAAACGAATGGCCCGTCCAATATCTTTGATGATAGAGGGCTGAATGCCTTCGGTAGGCTCGTCTAACACCAGCAATTTCGGTCTTGTCACCAGCGCTCGGCTGATGGCCAGTTGCTGTTGCTGGCCACCAGATAAATCGCCACCACGCCTATGAAGCATGTCTTTCAAAACGGGAAACAACTCAAATACGTATTCGGGAATGTGGCGCTGCGCTCTTTTCACAGCTACGAAGCCGGTTTCCAAATTTTCCTTAACACTCAAGAGAGGAAATACTTCCCTGCCCTGCGGAACAAAACCAATGCCAGAGCGAGCCCGATCATAAGAAGCGCTTTTACCAAGAGTCTTACCGTTAAAGACAATCTTGCCCTTTGACAGCGGATGGTGCCCAACGATTGCGCGCATCAAACTGGTTTTTCCCACTCCATTGCGTCCCAAAACACAAGTAATACGGCTTTCTGCAGCCAACAGGTTTACACCGCGCAATGCTTCCGCAGCACCATAATGCAGAACGGCGTTTTGAACATTCAACATATATCAGCGCCCCAAATACACTTCGACGACCCTTGGGTCGGCGGATACATGGTCTAAAGAGCCTTCTGAAAGCACTGCACCTTCGTGCAAACAGGTTACCTTAACGTCCAATTCACGGACGAAGCCCATATCGTGCTCAACAACAATGACTGAGTGGTCCTCTGCAATATCACGCAACAAAGATGCAGTTGCTTCCGTTTCAGCGTCTGTCATGCCAGCAACTGGTTCATCAACCAAAAGCAGTTTGGGATCTTGTGCCAGTAACATTCCGATTTCGAGCCATTGCTTTTGACCGTGGCTTAGGTTTCCAGCTATCGCGCCGCGCAAATGTGACAGGCGAATTGTATCCAGAATTTTTCGAATTCGACCTTCACCTGTATCACTGCGGCGATGAAACAGCGTGGCCATAATGCCGCGTGTTCCCGCCAACGCCAGCGCGATATTGTCTTCAACCGTATGACCTTCAAACACCGTTGGTTTTTGAAACTTGCGCCCAATGCCCATAGTAGCAATGTCCGCTTCATCGTGCTTTGTCAGGTCAACATCACCATTGAAAATGACCTCGCCGCTATCGGGGCGGGTTTTACCTGTCATGATGTCCATCATAGTGGTTTTACCTGCACCGTTCGGCCCAATGACAGCCCGCATTTCGCCGGGTTGCAAGATTAATGACAAATGGTTGATGGCTCGGAACCCGTCGAAAGAAACCGAAACACCATCCATGTAAAGAAGCGGCATGTCTTCAGCCATAGTTCTACTCCGCCGCTTGCGGCTGCGATGCCGTTGAATTGGGTTTGTCGTCAGAAGGATTTACAGTTTTTGCCGGGCGTAATTTAAGCCAGCCATCGCGCAGAGTTCCGACAATACCTTTAGGCAGCAATAGCGTTACCAGAACGAACAAACCACCCAACGCGAAAAGCCAATATTCCGGGAAAGCGCCTGTAAACCAGCTCTTACCGCCATTAACAGCAAGCGCCCCAACAATTGGCCCTATTATCGTGCCTCGGCCACCCACTGCAGTCCAAATAACTACTTCAATGGAATTTGCTGGAGCAAATTCTCCTGGATTGATGATACCGACCTGGGGCACGTAGAGCGCGCCGGCAATTCCGGCCATTATGGCGGACACAACGAATGCAAACAGTTTTACATTTTCGGGTCGATACCCCAAAAAGCGCGTGCGGCTCTCCGCATCACGAACCGCAATCATCAACTTGCCGAACTGTGAGCTGGTGATTGCTGAGGTCACAAGCACCCCTAACGCCAATGCAATGGCACTGGCAGCAAAGAGACCAGCCCGCGTTTCACTGGCTTGAATGTCGAAGCCAAGAATTTCCTTGAAATCCGTCAAACCATTATTGCCGCCAAAGCCCATATCATTTCGGAAAAAAGCAAGCAGCAAGGCATAGGTCATGGCTTGTGTAATGATCGAGAGATACACACCAGTGACACGGCTTCGAAATGCGAACCAGCCAAACACAAAGGCCAAAGCGCCCGGCACCAAAATGATCATAAGCGCGGCAAACCAAAACTGATCAAATCCATACCAAAACCATGGTAATTCCTGCCAATCCAAAAACACCATAAAATCCGGTAGAATCGGGTCGCCATACACACCGCGCGGTCCAATTTGGCGCATGAGATACATGCCCATGGCGTATCCCCCAAGAGCAAAAAAAGCGCCATGACCGAGTGATAGAATTCCGCAATACCCCCAGACTAAATCCAGCGCCAGAGCTAGCAGAGCATACGTCAGGTATTTGCCAACCAACGCCACGAGAAAATTCGGCACATGCAATGGGTGCGAGGGATCAAGCGTCAGGTTCAGGATTGGCACTGCAACGGCTGCAACCAAAATAACTGCAATCGTGAGAATGATAGGCCATGTCAGGCCCTTCTTGAGGAAATGACTAAAAATCATGTCTCGACCGCCCGCCCTTTGAGCGCGAATAGGCCACGCGGTTTCTTCTGGATAAACAAAATGATGAAAACGAGAATGAAGATTTTCGCGAGAACTGCACCGGCATAAGGTTCAAGGAACTTATTGAAAATGCCCAACGATAGGGCTCCAACAAGTGTGCCCCACAAATTACCAACGCCACCAAAGACCACAACCATAAAGCTATCGATGATGTAGCTTTGACCAAGATTCGGAGAAACGTTATCGATTTGACTGAGCGCAACGCCAGCGATACCAGCAATTCCCGAACCCAGCATAAAGGTCAGTGCATCGACCCACGGCGTACGAATGCCCATGGCTGAAGCCATACGTCGATTTTGGGTGACTGCACGCATTTGAAGTCCGAGTGATGTCTTATTGAATGCCCATAGCAGCAACGCAAAGACGCAAAGCGCGAAAATGAGAATGTAGAGCCGATTCCAAGTAATTGTCATTTGACCCACTTCAAACGCGCCGGACATCCAAGATGGGTTTGAAACTTCGCGGTTGCTTGGGCCAAAAATTGTGCGCACTGCTTGCTGCAGAATGAGTGAAACACCCCATGTTGCCAACAATGTTTCCAATGGGCGCCCATAGAGAAAACGGATCACACCACGTTCCAACGCCAGCCCGACCAAACCGGATGCCAGGAACGCAAGTGGCAGCGCAATTGTTAGAGACCAGTCCATCAGTTCTGGCATAGAATTGCGAATAATTTCCTGCACCAAAAATGTAGTGTAGGCGCCAATCATAACCATTTCACCATGGGCCATATTAATGACGCCCATCACACCAAAGGTAATTGCCAGGCCAATGGCCGCGAGCAAGAGAACTGACCCAAGAGATATGCCGTACCAGATATTCTGACCCATGCCCCATATCTGGAGGGATTGTTCGATCTTGCTGATTGCTGCGACAGCAAGCATTTTTAACTCATCTTCCGCCTGCACTTCGAATTGGGTGAGAAAGGCCAGCGCCTCACGGTTTCCCAATGAAGCCATGACGCCAATAGCTGCTGTCTTCTCTTCAAGAGAACGTTCGGAAATGAGCGTTGCGGAAGCCTGTGCTTGAAGCAGCCGGTTCTTTACACCTTTGACAGTTTCGGTTTTGAGAGCGGCTTCAATAGCCGGCAAAGCTGCGGCATCTGGATTGGCAGCCAAGGTATTAGCCGCAATAAGGCGCACATCTGGGTCGGTTGAAGCTAACGTCAACCCGCCAATTGCGTCTCGGATTGTACGACGCAAGGCATTGTTGACTTTGACCTTTTTCAGATCTCGCTTGCCAGCTTCTCCAGCAGTTTCCCGACTTATAGGGTCCAACAGTTGAAGGGTTTTACCTTTGCCAGGAACAATGAAAATCTGCTTGTCAGATTTGCGGAAATACAACTCGCCTGCAGACAATGCATTCAGAACATTGGCAACACTGGGTTCACCTGTGGCCGTCAGCTCTTCCACGATGGTCGTTGTCTGACCAAAGTTTCGCGACGTTGAAAATTTTTGTATAATGTCTGTGATGCCAGCATCAGCTAGCTGGGCATTTGCTTGCGCAAAAGCAGGAGACTGCGGCATCAACACCAATGTGCAAACCGAAAGGCACCACATTGAGAAAATAGCCAAAATTGATTTGCGAAGCACGCTTACTTTACCTTCAGCAGATTTGTGTCTGACTTTTGGAGTTATTCCCGGGCGAAACGGGAGGGAGTTTCGCCCGGGAACTTGTTGTCGCTGTTCGATTAAATCTTGAAAGATCTAGTTAGTGCCTTTGCCGCCGCACTGACCAGAAGCAACATTGAAGTTGCCGCAGGACATTGGCGCGCGCCAATCTGCAATCAAGTCTTTGGAGTCTGGCAGATAGTCAGACCAAGCATCGCCAACAACGAGACCGGATGTTTCCCAAACGGTTTCAAACTGGCCATCTTCCTGAATCTCACCAATGAGAACTGGCTTTGTGATGTGATGATTTGGCATCATCGCAGACATGCCGCCAGTCAGGTTGGGAACTGCAACGCCAACGATACTGTCGATTACTGAATCTGCATCTACGGTTCCGGCTTTTTCAACAGCCTTTACCCACATATTGAAGCCGATATAGTGAGCTTCCATTGGGTCATTAGTGACACGATTTTCATCTCCAATGAACGCTTTCCAAGCTTCGATGAACTCTGCGTTTACGTCCGTGTCAACTGACTGGAAATAGTTCCACGCAGCCAAGTGGCCGACGAGAGGTGCAGTGTCTAGACCTGCCAACTCTTCTTCACCAACAGAGAATGCAACAACCGGAATGTCTTCCGCTTTGATACCTTGGTTGCCGAGTTCTTTATAGAACGGCACGTTAGCATCACCATTGATTGTGGAAACAACCGCTGTCTTCTTGCCGGTTGAACCAAATGCTTTGATGTCAGAAACGATCGTTTGCCAGTCTGAGTGACCGAAAGGTGTGTAGTTGATGATTATATCTTCATCAGCAACGCCTTTGCCCTTCAGGTACGCTTCCAGGATTTTGTTTGTTGTACGTGGATAAACATAATCGGTTCCAGCCAAAACCCAGCGTTCTACGCCTTCGCTATCCATGAGATAGTCAACAGCTGGAATCGCTTGCTGGTTTGGAGCCGCGCCTGTGTAAAACACATTGCGTTGGCTTTCTTCACCTTCGTATTGAACAGGGTAGAACAGCAGGCCGTTCAGCTCTTCAAAAACCGGCAAAACGGATTTACGGGATACAGACGTCCAGTTGCCAAACACGGCAGCCACTTTGTGGACATCCAACAGTTCGCGCGCTTTTTCAGCGAACAGCGGCCAATCAGATGCGGGGTCAACAACAACAGCTTCTAGCTGCTTGCCAAGGACACCACCTTTTTTGTTTTGCTCTTCAATGAGCATCAACATCACGTCTTTCAACGTGGTTTCAGAAATCGCCATTGTTCCGGACAGCGAATGCAGAATACCAACTTTTATGGTCTCCTGAGCATGCGCTGTGAAAGAAGCAGTTGCAATAAATGTCGACGCGAGGGACGCCAATGCGAGAGTTTTAAGTTTACCAGTCATGATACCTCCGACAGGTTTGTTTGCACCGTCGCAAATTTTGCAAGTGCTGTGCCAAAGTCATCAAATTTTCTACATTTTAAATTTTTATTAATAAATACAGATGGTTAGTCGTTGAAATTTTAATCATAAGCACGTGCAAAGTAGAAAATCTTGCTCATAGCCTGAGCAAATGCCAATATTTTCAGCATAATTAGTAAGCATTTTTTACATGCGCCTAATTATTCATCACATGGTGTGATTATTGATGAAATGTTTTGCAAATTACTCGGGCACTTCTAAAATGTGCAAGCTGCACTTTTTTGCGGCAGGTTGTTTGCACCAAAACAGCCTGGCGCTTTTCGTTACAAGCGAAAAGCGCCAAATTCTTATACTTGGTTCAATGGCCGTTGCAGATACCGCTCAAAACACATCAGAGTAACTCACCTACTTTTCAAGGAGGATTGGCCAGACTCCCCCTCTTTTGATTTCTCGAAAACACTTTCCAGTTGGGCTGGCTGCCAGCCGGGCCTGTGAATCAAATATCCCAGTTTGTCTTTTAGTGTATTGGCACTACGAACATCTTTAAAAATTTGCCCGTATTCGTGAAAATTGATCACGAGCGGGTTAACCGAACCAAGCGGTTTGGTAATCCCATAGACGACTGTTTCCTCTTCAGGCGCGTATGTCCCAAACAAACGGTCCCATAAAATGAGAATTCCGCCATAGTTCTTGTCGATATATTGGGTATTGCTACCATGGTGAACCCGGTGAACAGATGGCGTATTCAAAACCTTGTCGAGCCACCCGAGCCTGCCAATTTTTTTTGTATGAATCCAAGTCTGATAGGAAACAACAAACAAAATGGCGACGATAGTTTGAGCCACGCTGAAGCCCATCAAAATCATCGGCACAAAGAACAACCACTCCACCAAACCCTCAATCCAGGCAAGGCGCAGTGCTGTGGTCAAATTATATTCTGGTGATGAATGATGCACACTGTGATGCGCCCATAGAATACGGATCTCGTGTTCCCATCGGTGCATCCAATAGTAACTGAAGTCCGCCACCAGCAGCGCAAACCCAAAAGACCACCAAGTGGTCGGAACATCGAAGAAAGCCAACGGAGCTGCTAAAGCCAGCCCAACCACAAATACCAGTCCGTATGCCGTGCGCTCAAGCAAAGCGCTGCCAATGGCAATTGCGAAATTAGCAAATGTCTCGCCAAACCTTTTTCTGTCCCCGCTCAAAGTATCCCATACTGTTTCAGAAATGATTGCCACCAGAAAAATCAGACCTATGATCTCCAGCACCTGAAAGGTGCCTGAATAGGCTGCAAATTCTGTTTCGATAGGGTCCATGCGTAGTCTCCAGGTAAAATCGAATTATAAATTTGAACGAACGTACGTTCATTGATATACTGAACGCAATTCAAATTGCAATGGGTGAACTGTGGCAAAAACTGAAAATTTGAAACCCACCCGCGGCGAAGCGACAGAAGCACGCCGTCGGCTAATCGTGGAAACGGCAGCAATGTGTTTTATCGAAAAGGGTTTTCATCAAACCAGCATTCGCGACATTGCCAACAAAGCAAAGATCAGTCTCGGCAACGTTTATAACCACTTCGATAGCAAAGCCGCCCTCATTGCAGAAATAGCAACGCTGGAAGCAGAGGAGCTTTCAGAACTTCAAGCCAAGATTGACAAGATTGGAAACCCCGCCAAAGCTCTGGATAAATTCGTCTCGCTATATTTTGCCTACTGTCGAGCGCCGGAAAACAGCATGCTGAGTGCGGAAATTATCGCAGAAGGATTACGAAACACGGAAATTGGCACGGGATTTACCACAAACCGAGAAGCGTTGGTCACGCATGTCGCGCAGCTTATTCGCAACGCGAGACTGCAACAAAGCAATGCACCGACTTTACCTAAGGAAGACGCTGCAGAATTCGTGCTCGATTTAATTGAAGGGCTTGCTATGAGGTCCGCATTTATTGATCGAAAACCCAGCTCGAAAGTGGCTCGCTCTTTAAATTCCGCTATTCATGCAATTGTAATGGGCCAGGAATAATTTCGACAGGCTCATTAGAACGTCTTCTTTAACGCCTCTATTTGGCACAACTAAAGTTTTGGAATTGGAAATAACCAATGAAAGAGTTGCCGCGTTGAGCTTGCGCTCCGTAGAGCTCCAGCCAATCGAGCTTATCAGTCAGCGTGTCAAAAGTCGTGTAATACACATCCCCAACCTCAGCCAATTGAAGCGAGCCATCGACACGCCTTAGCAACGGCGCTGCCATATCTGCTTCTTCTCTGCCAACATCCTGGTTTAAAGCTTTGCACTCATACTGACTGGGATCAGCCGAAGCCTCTGAAGTTGGTAAGGTTATGCCAAGCCCAACCACAAGCGAACATGTGACCGTAATCGCTACTTTTGTCTTCAAGACCAACATGAATGTACCTTTACTAGAGATATAAAACCCAAATTTTGGATCTCTCTGATTGAAAATCCCTCGCTGATTGCGTGAGTAACTTCAATGGCTTCAAATAAATTTAAGATAAAATAGTATTATTTTACATTGTTAATTTCAACCATGGATACGTCTGCTGAAAATCATGTTGCCCTTATTTTCGTAGAAGATTCTTTTGGGGTTTTCTGAAAAATTTGAAAACCTTTCTTCCCGCGCTGGCAGTGGCTTCTAGTATAGGCTTTTCCGGCTGTCAGGCACATGCCGAGATGGGTGGCTCACCGGTTGAGCCAAGAACGATTTATTTGGGCCTGTTAGGTGGATACCTGTTTGCAGATATACCAAAGGTCATAGGATATGATTCAGGATCGAGTTCAGGTGAAAGAGTAGAGCAAAAAATTGGCGTACCAAACAACCGGTTGGCTGGCGCGAATCCGAGAGAAAGAACTGTCACGACGAATCTAAAAGCTCCTAGTATCACTGCCAAAGTTGACTTTGAACATTCAATAGAAGCCAAAGCTGGCGTGCGTGTAACCTTTGTACTTGATCAAAATGGGCAAGGGTACAGCACCTATTGACGGAATGCCTTTAGCGCTCTTGCAATGCCAACCGCACACCAAGTGCGCAATAAATGCTGCCGACAACTTTGCCTTGCCAGCTCAGCACAGATGGATGACGTCGTAAAAATGTACCAATGCTGCCAGCACCCACTGCAAACACGAGGGTGCTGAATAGTCCAACCAGCACAAACAACACGCCAAGAGTGGTGAGTTGCAGTGGAACCGAGCCGTTTTCTAAAGTCACGAATTGCGGAAGAAACGCCAGAAAGAACAGTGCGGATTTTGGATTGAGCACTTCTGCAATTGCGCCTTGTCGGAACGCTTGCCCAGGTGTGATGGCGACTAGCTTCTCATTTTGAGACGAAGGTGCTTTTTCTAGAATTGCACGAATGCCAAGATACACTAGATAAGCTGCTCCCATGAATTTTATGAGGCTGAACAAGAAGGCCGAAGCTAGCATTATTGCCGATATGCCTAGCACAGCCATAGCGGTGTGTATGAGATCTCCGACAGCGATACCAAGCCCGGTTGCGATGCCAGCTCGCGTACCGGAAGTGGATGCACGCGCCAGCGTCAACAACACCGCGGGTCCGGGAATAAACACAAAGCCAAACAAGATGGCCAAGTATGTGAGTAACGTTGCCTGATCAAGCATTTTAAATCCCGCTGTTTGTCATTTTATCTGCCCTCAATATCGCTGATAGTTATAGTGCACTGATTGCAAAAATATGGGTAGATTTGGTCCGAGCCAAGTTCATTCTTACCTGCGTATTGATTGTCTCAATCGTCTAAATTCTCACATGCTTGGCGGCCGTATCTTCGTTGCCAGTATTCGGCGTGCCTGTCGGTTCGATAAGCAGAAGATGTGCTTCCTTATCTGCAACCGGGCGATGCTCAACACCCTTTGGGACGACATACATTTCACCAGCGTTCAAAGTGACGTCACCCGCCTTCATCTCAATACGAATGGTACCCTTTAAAACGAAAAAGAAATCATCCGAATCTTCGTGAGAGTGCCACACAAACTCTCCTTTTACTTTCACAACCATTACGTCATGGCCGTTAAACTCTGAAATAGTTCTTGGAGACCAATGTTCCGAAAACATCGATAGTTTGTCTGCCAGATTGATGGCTGTCATATGCGTTCAACTTTCGTGGTTAGGAGGTGCAGCTCACTGTACAAATGCTGGTTTAGTGGAATTCAGACAACCTCACTTGTATTGAAAATCTATCTTCCTACAAAAAAATTCGCGCGTTTGCTCTTGAATAGACCATCTAGACTAACGTCTGCGCTTTAACCTTTTGCGGCGCAAAAATGATGCATCCTCTGGATTTCATCGCGAATATATTCTCAGATATTCATTATGGTTAACGACTTCTTAAGACAACAAATGACAAATATCACTAATCTATTTGTAGCCTAGGGATCGTCATGTCGAACAAGCTTTCAACTGCTCCCGCTTCCAACCGTGCGGAGCGTCGTCGCTTGAAAAAGAACTCAAAAGCGAACAGTGCTGCAACCATCGCTGATCCAAATGCCGGTCAACTTTCTGCGCATCTTAATGAAGCGGAGAGACTGCGGAAGTCTGGGCAGGTCGAAAAAGCGGAAATTATTTGCAGAAAATTGGTGCAGGTTTTTCCAAGTTCCCACGCAGCTCATTCAGCAGTTGGCGTCGTTCTTGAACAACAAGACAATCATGCCGCAGCGCTCGCGTTTTTCAAACAAGCAGCAAATCTTGCGCCAAAAGACACTGGATGCTGGTTACGCTTGGGACAATGCCTTGGCGCGTTGCAGTATAAAGATGCTGCATTGATTGCTTTCCAAAACGCATTGAAGCTCTCACCGAAAGATTTTCATGCCCTGACATCGACGGGGTCAACCTTACAATCCCTTGAACGACACGAAGAGGCTTTGGAACTATTTTCCAAGGCCCGCAAATTGCATCCGAAAAATGCGATGGCGTTTTTCAAAGAAGGCCAACAACATCAAACCCTTGGTGACTTCGCAAAAGCACGTGAGTTTTTTGAACGTGCCATAAAAGTCAATCCAAACCTTGTTGAAGCACATACCAAATTAGCTGGATTGGCGACGGATCCAAACGAGTTGGATGATGCTATCGCAAAGCTAAAGGTGCTTGCCCTTCAAAAAGACATCCGTCCCAATTTACGGGCAAATGCACTCTTTGCCGCTGCTCGCGTTTCGCAAAAACAGAAACAGCATGCAGAGGCCTTCGATTTTTATCGTCAGGCAAATAGTCAACTTCGGGAAAAAGTAACCTTCAACCATGCAGCCTTGAAGGCGCATATCAACGCAAGCTTGCTCGCATTTACTCCAGATGTGTTCGACATCCAGAAAGAGGCTGCGCTGTCTACAGAAGCGCCGATTTTTATTCTTGGTATGCCACGGTCTGGCACAACACTGGTTGAACAAATCGTTTCCAGTCATCCGCTTGTTTGTGCCGGCGGAGAAGAACAAAAAATGAGCACGCTGGTAAATGCTCTGGTACGGGAAAAAGGCGGCGAAGTCCGCTATCCACAGGACCTCAAACGTATTCTCCCTGCTGGCCTACAAACCATTGGCAACGATTACTTTGCCCACATGAACCAACGGTTTCCCAATGCGGTGCGGTTTACTGATAAAAACCCGTTCAACTTCTTCCAGATTGGCTTACTCGCAATCCTGTTTCCAAAGGCAACGATTATCCATTGCCACCGCGATGCTCGTGACACGTGCCTGTCATGCTATTTCCAGCATTTTGCCGAAGCGAAGACCATGGACTTCACTACTGACCTTGAAGATTTAGGCCATTTCTACAACAGCTATAAGCGCCTCATGGATCATTGGAATGCTGTATTACCTAATCGCATTATCAATGTCGCCTACGAAGATATGGTTGCGGACCAAGAAGCCATGAGCCGAATGCTTATTGATCGGGCGGGACTTGAGTGGGATGACGCCTGCCTCAAATTTAATGAAAATGACCGCGGTGTTTTGACGGCCAGTCAATGGCAAGTTCGGCAGCCCATTTACAAGACATCACTTGAGCGCTGGCGCAAATATGAAACGGAACTTGCGCCCCTCATTCAGGTGCTCGATGAAGCTGCGTAGTCAGGCTACAAATGGATGCGAGCGTTTTCAACGCAGCTATTGGTCTGAGATTGCAAAGATATTGTCTAAGCGTCTGCTTGCTCTGGATTGTGTTTGAATAGTGAATGTAGTTTGTTGTCCGAAATAGTTTTGGGTGGCTAAAGACATGATCGTCGATATTCAGGTACATCTCGACTATGCCTTTGAAGGCAGCGTTGATTGCATGTTGCAGATTGAAGCCGCCCAGCGGGATGGTCAAACCATTCACGCCGAAAATCTGACGTGCTCTGAGACCGACTATTTTTCTCGCGTTTCAGCTGAAGACGATCAGGGGCACCGCATTTGGTTGCAAGCCGAGGATCAACTGATCTGTGACTACCGAGCACATGTGGAAATTACCAGAACCAACACGGATATTTCAAACCTTCAACAGGTATCACTGCGCGAACTACCTGGAGAATTAGTCAAATATCTTATGGCTTCCCGCTATTGCCCGGCTGATGAGTTTCAGAACTTTGTCGCAGCTGAATTTGGCAATCTGGAAGGCGGCAAACGTATTGCTGCCATCGCAAACTGGATAAACTCGAGCTTCAGCTATGTCCCAGGATCCAGCAGTGTGCAAACCACTGCACGCGATACCTTCGTGCAACGTCAAGGCGTGTGCCGCGACTACGCCCATCTCATGGTAACAATGGCACGCGCATCGGCGATACCCGCTCGCTTTGCCAGCGCTTATGCGCCTTATGTCGACCCCCAGGATTTTCACGCGGTGGCTGAAGTATATCTGGATGGCGGTTGGTACTTGGTGGATGCAACAGGAATGGCGACGCCGGATCAAACGGTTGTCATTGGCGTTGGACGGGACGCGGCTGATGTATCGTTTTTAACCAGCTATGGTGCTGCAATATTAAACGCACAAAGTGTATTCGTTCTGATCGAGAAGTAGACGCTCGCAACACACACCCAGAACTTTGGCGATAAAACCGCGATCTCATCTGTTTTCGCAATTTACGACCATTGAGATAAGATATCTTGCTAGGTGAATGTAAATGATCCGCGTTTAAGAGCCGGTCATTCGACGACGCTAATGACGCACTTCAAAAGTGCTTTCCAATTCAGCGCTGCTTTCACGCGTCACAGACATATCCTGTGACTTTTTTCAACGCCAATTGGCCCTAAGAAGTCCCACGCTTTCGTTTATATCTTGATTTACCCTTTGCGATCCCCTTTGTTGAAATATCATAATAAGGGGCAAAGCATTGGCGAAATTGTTGGTTTACTACGCGCATCCCGGTCAGAAACATTCCCATACCAATCGGGAGATGGCGGCCCGCGCGCGAACGTTAGAGGGTACCACCTTTGTGGACCTTTATGCCGAATACCCGCGCAGCAACATCGACATCGACAAGGAACAAAAGCGATTGCTGGATCATGACGTGATCCTGTTTCAGTTTCCGCTGTTTTGGTATTCCACACCTTCGCTCATCAAAGAATGGCAGGACTTGGTTCTTGAACATGGGTTTGCGTATGGCGTCGGTGGCAATAAATTGGCTGACAAACGCATGATGCTGGCGATAACGACAGCGGGCCCAGAAGATGCCTACGCACAAGATGGCTACCAGCACTTTCCATTGCGTACATTCCTGACCCCTTTGGAGCAGACAGCCCGGCTCTGCAAAATGCATTTTACACCGCCCTACGTACTCTTTAGCTCACTAAAAGCGCCCAGAGATGGTCGCGTCGAACCTCATGCAGGTGGCTATGTGCAACTATTGGAAGCCGTACGCGATGATCGGTTTGATTTTGCGAAAGCAGATGCTGAAGAGCTGCTGCAATACGACACCTTACCCCTATTGCAGGAGGCGTAATCATGGACGGATTTCTAACCCTCGCCTTTTTGTTTCTCATCGCTGGTGTGATCGCGGTGCCCATCGCCTCGCGCCTCGGCCTTGGTTCCGTACTGGGTTATCTTATCGCCGGCATCGCCATTGCTCCTTTGTTGCAGCAATTGGGTGTTGATGTTGTCAGCCTGCAGCATTTCGCAGAGTTTGGTGTGGTGATGATGCTGTTCCTTGTGGGACTTGAGCTGGAGCCGCGATTGCTGTGGCAAATGAAGGCCAAATTGCTTGGACTTGGCGGTTTGCAGGTGGTTGTAACCACTGGGCTTGTTATGGCTGTCGCTATGATATTCGGCATTGGTTGGTCTGTATCTCTGGCTATAGGCTTGGTTCTAGCACTCTCATCCACGGCCATTGTTTTGCAGACGCTCAATGAAAAGGGCTTGATGAAAAGCGATGGCGGGCAAGCAAGCTTTGCGGTGCTGTTGTTCCAGGATATCGCGGTTATTCCAATGCTCGCGTTTATTCCATTATTGGCATTGCCGGAGCTTATGGACATTGCACAAAATGTAGATGTCGCGGGCCACAAGGAGGAAGCAACTGGTGCTGACAGCCACGGCGGCGAAGACGATCACGGAACAAGCCTGAATTTAGTGGACGGCCTGGCCGGATGGCAGCGAGGCCTTGTAACGATCGCCGCAATAGCTGCTGTTGTGGTTGGCGGCTCGTTTCTGACGCGCCCAATCTTCCGCTTTATCGCGATGGCTAAACTGCGCGAACTGTTCACAGCAACAGCGTTGATGATGGTGATTGGAATAGCGCTGCTTATGACATTGGTGGGCCTATCCCCCGCGCTTGGGACGTTTCTTGCTGGTGTCGTACTGGCCAACAGCGAGTATCGACACGAATTGGAAAGCGACATAGATCCCTTTAAAGGGCTGTTGCTGGGCCTCTTTTTTATGACCGTTGGGGCGGGCATAAATTTTGGGCTTCTGTTTGAGAATTTCGGCACAATTGTCGGCCTCACCATTGGCCTCATGGCACTCAAGGCAGGGGTGTTGTTGGTGCTATCCTTTATCTTCAAGGTGCGTGGGCCTGATCGCTGGTTGTTTGCGCTAGGGCTGGCACAAGCGGGCGAATTTGGTTTTGTTCTGTTGTCATTCACCGTAGCAAACCACGTGATCCCTCCGTCAATTGCAGACCAATTGTTGTTGGTTGTGGCGCTGTCCATGTTGCTCACACCGGCCTTGTTTATTCTCTATGACAAGGTCATTGCACCACGCTTTGCCGTGTCTCAAACCAAGGAAGCCGACGAAATAGACGAAGAAGGCAGCGTGATAATTGCCGGTCACGGGCGCTTCGGCGGCATGGTCAACAGGATGCTGATGCAGGCAGGCTTCAAAACCGTTGTTCTGGACCATAGCTCGAACCAATTGGACATGCTCCGTACATTCGGTTTCAAAGTATTCTTTGGCGATGCAAC
>JBGCFS010000037.1:0-45530 GCA_045107035.1 Hyphomicrobiales bacterium | reverse complement strand
TGCCCAGTAAGCATCGCCTACGGTCATGTATGGTCTTCCTGCGGGCAACCAGAACATAAGTTGTTCGATATCCCCGAAGCAGCTGAACCTGGCCGACGCATGGTGGATTGCGGCGCGGTTCGCGTCAAAGCATCCCCCCTGCGGGTTGTTGAAAATTTCCTCGACATTGCGCATTTTCCGTTTGTCCACACCGATGTTTTAGGAGCTGAGCCGCATACGGAAGTTGAGCCCTATAAAGTGGAAATTCGAGATTCTGTGGATGAGGTTTGGGCGACCAAAGTACGTTTCTTCCAGCCGCAGGCAGCAAAGTCGGCCGGCGAGGGGCAGATGAGGGATTATATGTATCGTGTCCCTGCGCCTTGCGTGTCGATACTCTACAAAACCTGTCCGCCACGCCCGGGTGAATGGGATGTAATCGCCCTGTTTGTTCGGCCGATCAATGAAGAGCTTTGCGATGCTTACGCATGGATGGCGCTGTACGATGATGATAGCGCTCAATCTGATCTCATTCAGTTTCAGCAAATGATCTTTTTGCAGGATCGTTCAATTCTTGAAAATCAGATCCCACGTCTTTTGCCGCTGGATCCCAAAATGGAAGTTCCGACGCGGGCAGATACAACATCTGTCGCATATCGTCGGTGGTTGAAGCGACGCGGCATGACCTATGGCGCACAACTGGTGGCTAAATAATGAGTTTGCGTCTTTACGATTACGTATTGTCCGGCAGTAGCTACAAGGTCAGGTTGTTCCTAAGTCTGTTGGGGAAGAAATATCAAAGCGTCGCGGTAGATTTTTATCCTGGCGGCGAGCACAAGAAGTCCGATTTCCTTGAAATTAATCCGGCGGGAACTCTTCCGGTTTTGGTGGATGGTGATCTGACCTTATGTGACACCCAAGCCATCCTTTCTTATTTGGCTGCAAAATACGATGCCTCGGGCAACTGGTTTCCGCAATCTAACCCAGCTTTGCTCGGCCGAATGATGCAGTGGATCGCATTTGCAGGACGTCTGACAGATACCGCTGGCGCTGCACGTCTTCATGACATGATAGGCCGCGATTTAGATGTGGATGCCGCGCGCAGGGGCGCTCACAAAGCTCTTCGCGAATTGGAAGCCCATCTAACCGAACAAGGGTTTCATGGCGAGGCATTCATCATTGGACATACTCCCACGATTGCTGACATCGCTTGCTTTCCATATGCAGCACTCTCGCCTGATGGTGGCATTGAGCATGATGATTACCCGGCATTGCGCAAATGGATGGTGGCGGTTCGTCGTTTGCCCGGCTTCATCGAAATGCCGGGCATTCACCCGCTTCATGAACAACACGAGGCTGTTGCAGAGTGACGCCGCTTATTGGCTAGCCAAAGGCGTTGAACTAAGACAACCGTAGTAAAATCATTATCTATTTTTGTACCGTGCGAGCTAAGCTTTCGTGGTGCTTCCATGTCCAAAAAGGTTTTGACCAAATGCGTAATTTAAATGGCATGGTGCTGCAAACAACTCTTATGCACGCGCCCGTTCTCGGAAGCGTTGAGATCGTATCAAATGCATTGATTTCCATTGATGATGTTGGCTCGATTTCTTCTGTGTTATCGCCTGAAGATAGCGAGTATGCAGATGCCCGCAATTCTGCTGTTGCCGACCATAATCTCGTTGAAACATCTGAACATCAATACCTGTTGCCTGGCTTCGTTGATCTTCACATTCATGCGCCACAATGGCCTCAACTGGGAAAAGCGCTGGACGTGCCATTGGAGGTCTGGCTGCAGGAACATACGTTTCCATTGGAAGCGCGTTACCAGGATTCAGCGTTTGCAGAGCGCATGTATCAAAGTCTTGTGACGTCTTTGTTGGCCCATGGCACCACCACTGCTGTGTATTTTGCGACCGTCCACCAAGAGGCGACACGTATTCTTGCCGATAAATGTCTAGAGAATGGACAGCGCGCTTTTGTGGGTAAGATCGCAATGGATGATCCGGCGCAATGCCCGGACTTTTATCGTGACGAAAGCGCGGAAGCTGCACTCGATGGTACGCGCGCATTTGTCGATTATGTGCTGTCGATGCCCGGCAATGGCTCAAGTCTTGTACGTCCGGTGGTGACACCTCGCTTTATTCCAAGTTGTACCGATGCTGCCTTGGCAGGCTTGGGTGAACTTGCTGCTGAGTATGATTGCCATATCCAGACACATTGCTCTGAAAGTGATTGGGAACACGATTATGTTCTGGAACGCACAGGAAAACGGGATACTGAGGCACTTGATGAGTTTGGTCTTTTGGGTCGCCACACGGTTTTGGCGCACAGTAATCTCATCGATGATGGAGACATGGATTTAATTCGGGAGCGCGGGTCAGGTGTTGCGCATTGTCCTTTGTCGAACGTCTATTTTTCAAATGCGGTTTTTCCACTCCGTCGCGCACTTGAAAAATCAGTTCGAGTTGGTCTAGGGACAGACATCTCCGGTGGTCCCAGTGCCTCACTGTTCGATGGGTGCCGGCACGCGATTTCGTCTTCACGCAATCTGGAAGAAGGTGTTGATCCAACATTGTCTGCCGAAGATCGCGGCACCAAAAAAAGCCGAATTGATTTTCGCGAAGCATTCCATCTTGCGACAGCCGGCGGGGCTGATGTCTTGGATATTTCTGTTGGACGTATTGCAAAGGGCTATCAGTTCGATGCGATCTTGGTGGATGCAGATGCACCCACAGCGCCAATCCTTGTCGAGGATGGCAGCGACAGCCTAGATGACGTTCTTCAGAAAATCATAAATACGGCCACCCGCGCGAATATTGCTAACACTTGGGTTGCGGGAATTTCTGTTCATAGCCAGAGTTAAGAAAACAGCAAATCGAGTTGCAAAAAAACCCCGCAAGTGCGGGGCTTTTTCATTTGGTTGAAGTTAGCGAGCGCTAGTCCTGACCAGCCATGCCGCCTGAAATTTCATCAGTCTGCTCATCTGACAGCTCTTCTGGCAGGATCAGATTGAGAACAATCGCAATCATTGCCGCTGGAAGAAGTCCGGATGTCATCAAAATGCGCAGTGTGTCTGGCAGATATTGCAGAGCTTTTGGCTCCAATTGCAGACCAAGACCGATGGACAACGCAATCGCAAAGATCACCATGTTCCGACGGTTCCAGTTCACATCTGAAAGCATGGAAACACCCGCTGCGACAACCATGCCGAACATGACAATCACACCACCGCCAAGCACTTCAATCGGGATCGTGCGGATAACAGCACCAACCTTTGGAATGAAGCCACAAAGGATCAGGAACAATGCTCCAATTGTCACAACGTGGCGGCTCATGACGCCTGTCATAGCAATCAGACCAACGTTCTGGCTAAAGGATGTGTTTGGTAGCCCGCCAAAGATACCAGCGATTGCAGTACCGAAACCATCGGCAAACGTTGCGCCTTGAATTTCTTTGTCAGTTGCTTCACGGCCTGCACCACCCTTTGTAATACCGGACACATCGCCAACTGTTTCAACAGCTGAGACAAAGCTCATCAAGATAAAGCCAACTACCGCAGCAATGCTGAATTCAAAACCGTATTTAAACGGCTCCGGCAATGCAACAGTAGCAGCACGACCGACACTTCCTGTAATGCCATCGATACTGATCATGCCAACGCCAATTGCGTACAGGTAACCAACAAAAATGCCAATAACCACTGCGGAAACGGCAAACATGCCGCGTGCGTAGAATTTCAACCCAAGCGTCACAAAAATCACAACAAGCGCTGCTGACCAGTTCAGCAAGCTGCCATATTCTGGTTTTGAAATAGCAGGAATGCCGCCAGCAGCATATTGAATGCCGACTTTAACCAAAGCTAGACCGATCATGGTAACAACCAGGCCGGTGACCAATGGTGGAAGAGCAAAACGAATGCGGCCGATAAACATTCCTAAAATGGCATGAAAGAGACCGCCAATCAAAACTCCGCCGAAGAGAATTGGCAGTGCTTCGACGCCTTTCCCATCGACTAAAGGTATCATGATCGGAATAAACGCAAAGCTTGTGCCTTGTACGATCGGCAGTCTTGCGCCGACAGGGCCTATACCTATGGTCTGAAACAGGGTCGCAATACCTGCAAACAGCATGGACATCTGAATCATGTAAGTCATATCAGGGAAGCCTTGTGCCCCTGCATCTGAGCCAAAGCCGAAACCGGCAAAGCCTGCAATAATGATTGCGGGTGTTACGTTGGAAACGAACATCGCCAGGACGTGTTGAATTCCCAGTGGGATCGCCTTGTGCAACCCCGGTGTGTAGTTGGGATCACGGAGTTGTTCCGGTGTCCCTATTGAATTTCTTGCTGCCATGGTCGCCTCCTAAAACAGCATTAAGACCCTAAAGGGGTCAGTCTAGCGTGGTTAGCTTCCTTCAATAATGAAGGGGGTATCAAACCAGTGCTCCTCCAGATTTTTGCCGTCGCCAATACGGTCGACAACTGCAAATAAACCTGGCTCTGACAAAGGTGTCAGTACTCCGTGCCAGGTGTTTCGATGGTAATTCACGCCCTGGCCAGGTGCGGTTTTAAACGCAAGAGGGGTGCCAGGTTTGCCTTCATCATCATCTGCAACGATTATGAGGAAGGGTTTGTGAGACATCGGGAGGAATGCCTGACTGCCTAAGGGGTGCCGTTCCATCATATCCAGACGGTAGGGCAGAGATCGAACTTCGGATCTAAAAAGGCTGATGCCAGCGCGCGCATCCGGTCCTTTAAAGTCAGTTTTCGCTAAGTCGTGAAACCGACCACAAAGGCCTTGGTTGATTAGTGCATCCGGTTCACCCATAGCTTCCAACACATCGCCAAACGGGGCAAATGCATAGGGTGTCAGGGGTTGAATTTGGATGGTGCTGCCCATGTCTAGCCGGCACCAATGGGGCGGTTCAAAGAGCCAAGTTTCATATGTCTGTTCACGTCTTTATATAACAGATACCGGAATTTACCGGGGCCGCCAGCATAACAGGCTTGCGGGCAGAAAGCGCGCAACCACATATAATCGCCAGCTTCTACTTCAACCCAGTCCTGATTCAGCCGATAAACCGCTTTGCCCTCAAGTACATAAAGCCCATGCTCCATGACATGAGTTTCGGCAAAAGGAATAACGGCACCTGGCTCAAGCGTAACAATGGTCACATGCATATCGTGGCGCATATCAGTTGGATCTACGAAACGGGTTGTGGCCCATTTGCCATCAGTTTTAGCCATGGGTGTCGGCGCGATGTCTTGCTCATTAACAACAAAAGCTTCAGGCATGTTGATGCCTTCAACTGCTTCATATGCTTTGCGCACCCAATGAAACCGTGTGGCTGCCCCCCCGTTGTTCTTCACACGCCATTTTGCGCCAGGCGGAATGAAGGCATAGCCGCCCGGATCCATGGAATGTGTTTGTCCATCAATCTTGAGGGTCAGAGTGCCCTCGACAATAAAAAGGACACCCTCAGCGTTTGGATCAAGCTCGGGTTTGTCGCTGCCGCCTCCAGGCGCCACTTCCATGATGTATTGCGAAAAAGTCTCGGCAAACCCGGAAAGTGGGCGGGATAAAACCCAAAGCCGTGTATCGTCCCAGAACGGCAGAAAACTGGTTACGATATCCTGCTGCACACCTTTTGGAATGACCGCGTAGGCGTCAGTAAAGACCGCGCGATCGGTCAGAAGTTGAGTTTGCTCAGGCAGGCCACCATGGGGTGCAAAATAAGTTGGCTTAGTCACAATTGGCGCCCTTCAATATCATGATAAAATTTCGCTGAGGCGCAACAAGGCAATGCGCTCAACCTGTTTGCATGCAGTATCAAATTCGGTATCGCGATCATTGTTTATACGGCTTTGGAATGCATTGAGAATTTGAGCCTTATCAAGGCCCTTCACAGCGATGATGAATGGAAACCCAAATTTCTGCGTATAAGTAGCATTCAGCGTCTGGAATTCTTCGCGCTCTTCATCCGTCAAGGCATCAAGGCCGGCAGATGCTTGTTCAGAGGTGGATTCTACTGTCAGGCGCTTCGCGGCAGCAAGCTTTCCAGCAAGGTCAGGATGCGCTGTTAGCACGCCAAGGCGTTCCGCTTCAGATGCTGAGCGAAATTTACGGGCTAACGCACTGTGCAATCCAACAGCAGTATCGTTGGCTGCACCAAGTTCATCGTCGAAGGCACGTTCTGCAATCCATGCGGAGTGCTCGAAAATGCCGCCATATTTTGATATGAAAGTGTCACGGTTCTGCCTTGAAGGACGCGAAGCTGCATCTGGCGCAGGATGTGTTTCATGCCAATGTTTTGCGATATCAATGCGGCGCGCAAACCACACTTTATCGTGCGATTTTATATATTCCATGAAACGCCGCAGCGCCATCACGCGTCCTGGACGTCCAATTAAGCGGCAATGCAATCCGATGGACATCATTTTTGCTTGGCCCGTTTCTCCTTCGGCATAAAGCGCGTCAAAACTATCTTTTAAATACGCGTAGAACTGATCACCCGAATTGAAGCCCTGCGGCGTCGCAAAGCGCATGTCATTGGCATCAAGTGTGTAGGGTACAATTAGTTGATCGCCATGCTCGCTTTGGTGCCAATAGGGCAGGTCGTCCGCATAAGCGTCTGCCACATAATCAAAGCCACCTTCTTCGCTGACCAGATCAACAGTGTTCATTGAACAGCGGCCTGTGTACCAACCGCGCGGACGTTCGCCTGTTACCTCTGTATGGAGGCGAATGGCTTCCACAAGGTCAGCACGCTCGGCTTCTGGGGTTGCGTCTTTGTATTCGATCCACTTTAGGCCGTGGCTGGCAATTTCCCAATCTGCATCGTGCATTGCCGCAACTTGCGCCGGAGAGCGTGCAAGGGCAGTTGCGACACCGTATACAGTGGCGGGTATTTCCAGTTCTGTAAAAAGTCGATGGAGGCGCCAGAATCCGGAACGGGCACCATATTCATAAATGGTTTCCATGTTCCAATGGCGTTGGCCTGGCCATGCGGCTGCGCCAACAATTTCAGACAAAAAAGCTTCAGAAGCAGCATCACCGTGGAGAACGTTGTTTTCTCCGCCTTCTTCGTAATTGACGACAAATTGCACAGCAATGTTCGCACCGCCCGGCCACTTTGGATCGGGGGTCTTCGCACCGTAGCCGTGCATATCACGAGGATAACGTTTCAAAGGATTCTCCCACCTTGTAGATTTGATTGTATATCAAAAGAATAAAATTGATTTTCAAGAAATTTTTAATAGACTTTCATGCTTGTACGGCTTCAATTTTTTTCAAGAATAGCAATGATTATGACATTGCAAAGAGGAATTACAGCATGCCTCACCCTGTGGGATGTCTTACCATACATGTGTTGGACACAGCGCGAGGCTTGGCTGCCGAAGAACTTGAGAATGTCGACGCTCACTTTCATGTATCTTTGCTTTTCTCCCCCTTTGGATACTCTGCCTATTCAGGAAGTTAGCGCCGATCATGATAGTTGACGCTTTGCCAACTCCATTTTGCAGCGCGCGATCATAAAGTCGATAAAGAGTCGGATTTTTGGATCTTGATAAGTTCGATGCGGATATAGGCAAGCCAGCTGTACCGGTGTCGGTGGTGTTTCTTCAGCAACCGCAACCAAGGCACCCGATTCCAAATGTTGATGGATCTCAAAAATGGGTTTGTTGACGATGCCACGGCCATCCAAAGCCCATTCGGTCAGAACATCTCCGTCATCAGATTCAAACGGTCCTGAAACATCAAATGTCTTTGGACCGATTGGCGTTTGCAGCAACCAGCGAAACTCTGGGGCACCTGGAAATCGAAGCTGCAGGCAATCGTGTTGGCGCTCCAGCAACTCATTGCCATGATGTGGATGTCCGCAGCGAGCAATATAAGCAGGCGATGCGCAAAGGACCCTGGTGCATTCGGCAACCATGCGTACTTTGAAGTTTGAGTCTTCCAACTTGCCCAATATGAACGCCACATCCAAGCCTTCTTCAGCCATATCAATTTTTCGATCAGACATGCGCAGACGCACATCGATATCTGGATATTGGTCTTTGAAGGATGGCACGTGTGGCGCAATGAAACGTCGGCCAATACCCAGCGGTGCCGCGACAAATATTGAACCGCGTGGATTTTGGGTTATCTCAACAACAGCAGCTTCGGCATCATCAATGCATTCAAGAATTTTGGTGGCGCCAACATAGAAAACTTTGCCGTGTTCTGTAGGTTGGAGCCGTCTGGTTGTACGATTGAACAGCCGGACACCAAGATGTTTTTCCATCTCGGCAATACGGCTGGAGGCAACGGCAGCCGATACCCGCAAATCTCTTGCGGCTGCAGACATATTCCCCAGTTCAAAAACCCGCACAAACATGCGCACATTTACAACGTAGCTCATGTTATGAATCTACGATTATTTTGAAAATTTTGAAAGTCCTTGGGAATTTTAATGGTTTTATAAATAATGAGCCACTTTAGAGTTCTTGATATAGTTGAAATTGGCAAAAGCCCGAGTTTGGAGAGACACCATGTATGATCTGGCGATTTTTATGGAGTGGATGCATTTCGCTGTGCGTTGGGTTCACGTAATCACAGCGATTGCCTGGATTGGATCATCCTTTTACTTCATCGCACTCGATTTGGGCCTGCGTCAGACGGCAAACCTGCCAGAAGGCGCCAGTGGTGAAGAGTGGCAAGTGCATGGTGGTGGTTTTTACCACATCCAAAAATACATGGTCGCACCTCCGCAAATGCCAGAGCATCTGACCTGGTTCAAATGGGAAAGCTACATGACCTGGGTGTCAGGTTTTGCTCTTCTTTTCCTGGTCTATTATCTTGGCGCTGATCTCTACCTCATTGATCCAGCAGTGGCTGATTTGTCTCCACTCGCCGCTATCAGTATCTCTCTGGCATCCATCGTGCTCGGTTGGGTTGTCTACGACCAGCTCTGCAAAAGCCGGTTGGGCGAAAACAGTACCTTCCTGATGGTTTTGCTATATGTGGTTTTGGTTGCCATGGCGTGGGGCTTTACACAGGTATTTTCAGGGCGTGCTGCCATGCTGCATCTCGGCGTTTTCACCGCGACGATCATGACAGTTAACGTGGCTCACATCATCATCCCAAATCAACGGATTGTGGTTGCCGATTTGAAGGCTGGGCGCAAACCAGATCCCAAATACGGTAAAATTGCCAAACAACGTTCGACCCATAACAATTACCTCACGTTGCCAGTTATCTTTTTTATGTTGTCCAACCATTACCCGTTGGCGTTTGCTACCGAGTATAGTTGGGTCATTTCCAGCCTGGTGTTTCTCATGGGTGTTACCATCAGGCACTACTTCAACACACGTCACGCCCGTGCCGGTGACCCCACTTGGACATGGCTTGCAACAGCAGTCATTTTTGTCCTCATCATGATATTATCTCTTGCACCACTCTATAAAGCGGACCAGGAAATTGAGGCAGCTGGCCTTACACCAACGCAACAAAAATATGCTGATGTCGCATCTTTCGAGCACGTCAGCGATATTGTTATGACAAGGTGCTCCATGTGCCACGCGACAGAACCTGTTTGGGAGGGCGTTCGCTGGCCACCAAAAGGCGTACGGTTGGAAACACCGCAGCACGTTGCACAAAATGCACACGCCATTTTTATACAGGCAGGAGTGACCCACGCCATGCCACCAGCCAATGTGAGCTGGATGGAAGAGGAAGAGCGCCGCGCCATCATCGACTGGTTCCGCGCAGCACAAAAGGGCTCCTGAGTAACTTATACGATTGAATGAATATCTTCGTGAAACTGGAGCGAGACCATAGTCGGGAGGCACAATCGCGGGGTCACAATATTTGGACGCCAGTTAGTTGTAAGTTTTGGAGCACCATATCTATGGGCGATCATAAGTAACCGAGAATGCGAATGCTTGCTCTGACTCAGCGCAGAATTGCGCGTTTCATTGATCGGCGGTGAATTTCATTTCAGTAAATTATCATTTAGGTCGTGTTTACAAACTGGATTCCCAAATCACTTAAAATCTGATTCAAGGTAGTTTTTGCGGAGGCTATCTTGGCTCGATTGTTGATGGAGGATGCTGAATGGGCCTTCTTCGAACCATTTTTGATTGCAATACGGGCACGCGGAGGGCGTCCAGCTTCTGATCACCGCTGCATTCTCGATGCGGTGTTTTGGATTGCAAGGACCGGCTCACCTTGGCGCGATTTACCTGAAGAATTTGGCTAATGGTCGAGTGTCTATCGCCAGTTCCGGCGTTGGACGCTGGCAGGCCTGTGGGAGATGATCCTAGAGACGCTCAATGAAAGTGGCGTGATGCCCAATCAGGTTCAGTTGATCGACAGCACTGTGATCCGTGCCCATCATTTGGCTGCAGGCGCAAAAGCCCTCTCAACGACTGCAAGCAGTCGCCTGCCGGGTAATAGGGGACTCAAAAAGAAGGTTTTGGCCGCTCAAAAGGTGGCTTCACGACCAAGATCCACCTTATTGCCAACGCTCACGGATTGCCTGTCAGGGTGGAAATAACAGGAGGCGAAGTCTCTGATTTCAAAGGCTTCGATGTTCTGATCGATAGCGATCTTCCCGCCGCCAAAGTGTTTCTGGCTGACCGTGGTTACGACAGCGATCACATCCGCAACACGATAGCGCAGCGCGGTGGAACACCAATCATTCCCGGTAAGGCCAACCGCAAGGTGCCAATCCCGCTCGATACAACAACCTATGCATTGAGAAACCAAGTCGAACGGTGTTTCAACAAACTCAAATGCTCTCGCCGTTTGGCAACACGCTACGATAAAACAGCAGCAAGCTACCTCGGCTTCATTCAACTCATCGCCGCACGGCTCTGGGTCCGGAGTTTGTCAACATGACCTAGAAACAGGGGCAGGTTTGCTGAATCTTGCAGGCGGTGATGTTTCAACCACCAATGCAAAATCAATAATTGGTGCGAGCATTTCCAACGCATTCCAGTTTGGGTCTGTTGCAGTTACCGGCGGTATCACCGCAACTTGGGAGCATCAGTTTGCTGATACGTCCGGCTCGCAAACAATGGCATTTACCGGCTCTCCAACATCTTTTCAGACAATTTCTGCTGAGGAGGCAAGGGATGTCTTTGCATTGGGTACGTCTACCAGCCTAGAACTGACAGATAGTGTCCAATTGAATTTGAGTGGCAGAAGTACTCTTTCTGAAACATCCAGAAGCGCGGAAAGCCGTCTTCAACTCAAAATGCAGCTTTAGCAGAGAATTCCAAAAGATGCCCAACTCCGACCTGTATGGCCGGAGTTAGATACTTTAAAACTTACGCTGCTACTGCGTCGCGCATATCTTTCAGATGTGCGTCCCAACCAGCGTCTAGTGCCATCATCAAGCCCAATGCGCTCTCGCCAGCGGCGGCTTCAATACCTTCATGGGCAAGTGTTAGCTTTGTGCCGCCAATGGCCTCTTCCAAGGTCCAGGTCACGGTGGTCATAGCACCGTTCAATGGGCGGACTGTGAATGACCAAATCAGTTTGCTTGGTTTGTCCATTTTCAGAACGGTTCCCCAGCACAGTTTTGAGGGCGCGCCATCGTCGGTTTTACCCATTAGGGCGTAATCTTCACCTTCCACCAGGTCGGCATCGGCTGGGTGGAACCATTTGGCGAGTTTATCTTTTTCGGTCAAAAAGGACCAAACGGTTTCTCGGGATGCAGCAAAGAAGACGGTTTTCAAAAGTGTTGTATCAGTCATCATTTTCTCTTTCTTCGGTGTCGATTGCATTTTGAAGGGCTGATAGGCGATCATCCCAGAAGTGGTTGAAGTAATTGATCCAGTCCATTGCCGTTTTGAGGCCCATCGGTTCGATCCGGTTGATCCGTTCGCGACCGCGCGCCTCAACGGCAATCAAATGGCCTTCTTCCAGCACGGTGAGGTGTTTTTTCACGGCAGCACGAGTCATGTCGAACTGGTCGACCAAGTCTCCGATGGTCATTTCGTGGGCGCTAAGGTGTATAAGAATTTGTCGGCGCGTCGGATCTGAAAGGGCTCGAAAAGCGCCCTGCACATTGCCGTTCATTGCGGCACCGGCAAGAAATCAAACTGACCATCCTGATAAAGAAAAGTGACACAATTCTCAGCGGAAATACATTTGCTTATATGCGGCAGACCTGCAGGGATCTTGTAAAATGACCCTTTTGGTAATTGCACCTCCAGTGCGTCAGCCGGTGCGTTTTGCGCTTCATGAACCATGGTTCCAGACAAAACGATTCCGAACATGTTTGCAGTTTTTGTGTGGGCAGGGCTGATCAGACCAGCTGGCAATTGGACCATTGCCATATAAGGCTCGGCAAAACGATCGCCTTCCAGGGTTGCGAATTGCACGCCTTCTGGTGTTGTTTCCCATTGCATCTTGGACGTAGGGGTGTTGACGATAACATCGCTGCTAACAGCGTGTGTCGTCACGGTTGTGACAATGCCAAAAACAATAGTCATTAGTATCCGTGGGTGTCGTGTGATCACAGTGCTCTCCATATAGTACCAATTGGTATTCTTTATATAATACTAAATGGTATCATGTAAAGAATATTTTTGGGAATGTGCTAATTTGCTCCAAAACTCCATTACGAGCAGGTCGGCAGCCACTATTTGAACCGGCACTGCAAAAACCTTACATGAGGATCAATCCAACGGAGAAACCTATGTCCACCAACACAGTTACGATGGCGACCGAAGCAATTCACAATCCAAAAGAACCAAGGCATTTTATGCGATTAAAGCCGGTCTCGAGACGTGTTCAAGTATCGCTCAATGGTGCAATTTTGGCAGACACAACGAATGCGATGCGATTGACCGAAGTTGGCAGGGATATCTATGATCCCGTAATTTACATACCTGAAGCAGACATAGTTGCAGGGATTTCTGCCATTGAGGGCAAAACCAGCCATTGCCCACTCAAGGGAGATGCGAGTTATTTTTCCCACGGTAGCGATGATCCAATTGCTTGGACATATGATCGCCCATTTGAATTTACAGCGGCTCTGAAGGGTCTTGTCGCATTTTACCCTGACAAAGTTTCAGTGAAAGAGATAGGCGACGGCTAGCTTGGTAAGTTTATTTGATCAGCAAGGGGGCATATGAACACTTTTGACGAGATATTCGCGATAGCAGCCAAACGTAAAGATGGTGAGGAGGCGTTGGAAGCGTTGCTGGAACCGCCTAAAAGTGCTTCAGAGCTCATAGCGATAGCTGATGACCGTTGGTTGGCTGCTATGGCGAAAGGTGTTTTTCAGGCTGGGTTTAGCTGGAAAATAGTTGAAAAAATGTGGCCAGGGTTTGAGGCAGCATTTCACGGCTTCGATCTTGGGCGATGCGCAATGTTGACGGACGAAGACTTTGAAGCACTGGTCTCTGACAAACGTATTGTGCGCCACGGTACGAAAATCAAATCAGTCCAGCAAAACGCGGCATTTCTGATAGACCTGTCTAACGAATACGGATCTGCAGCCAAAGCTTTTGCCAATTGGCCGTCCCAAGACTTTGTAGGACTTTTGGCATTGATCAAAAAGCGTGGTTCACGGCTTGGTGGAACATCCGGTCAATACTTTTTGCGCAGTATGGGAAAAGACAGCTTCATCCTATCGCGAGATGTCGTTGCACGATTGATTGCAGAAGGTGTGGTGGACAAAGCACCTACATCCCAAAAAGCAATGACTTCTGTCCAAGAGGCATTCAATGTATGGGCAGATCAATCTGGCCGTTCACTAAAAGAAGTTAGCCGCATTCTTGCATTGAGTATTGGCTAACGTAAAAGGCCGGCAACTGCGTGCCGGCCTTTCTTTGATATAACCAATTTGGTTTGGATATTAGATCGCTATTTTATCTTCTTGATTTCACCACTCGCCAGCTTGGCCTTGTAGTCCGCCAAGAGAACTTTCACCTTCGGCATCAGCAGATAAAGGCCGATGATATTGGCAATACCCATGGCAAAGATCATGGCATCGGAGAAGTCGATAACAGGTCCAAGGCTGAGTGAAGAACCAATAACAATAAAGATACAGAAGATAAGCTTGAAGAGGATCTCCTTGGCTTGTCCCTCACCAAACATGTATGTCCACGCCTTCAGACCATAGTAAGACCAGGAAATCATGGTGGAGAAGGCAAACAACACAGCTGCAATGGCTAAAATGTAGCCGAAGCCTGAGAAGCTGGATTCAAATGCTTTCGCAGTTAAAGCAATGCCTGTTGTGCCGTCACCAGGGATCCATGATCCAGTAATGATAATAACCAAAGACGTCATTGTACAAATCACAACGGTATCAATGAAAGGCTCAAGAAGCGCGACATAGCCTTCTGTGACAGGATGTTTCGTTTGCACTGCAGAGTGAGCGATAGATGCAGAACCGATGCCTGCCTCATTCGAGAACGCTGCCCGTTTGAAACCCTGGATAAGAGCACCAATAGCACCACCTGCTACCGCTGCAGGAGCAAATGCACCTGTGATTATTGCACCAAACGCTGATGGAATGGCTGTGAAGTTCATTAAAATAATGATCAGCGCTGCACCCACATAAAGGATAGCCATAGCAGGGACAATTTTTTCGGTAACGCGTGCGATGGATTTGATGCCACCAATGATCACAACACCTACAATGACCGCCATGATAATGCCGAACAGCCAGCCCTTGCCTTCAAAGAATGGCATGATGCTAGCAATTTGCGCGTATGATTGGTTGGCTTGGAACATGTTGCCACCACCCAGCGCTCCGCCGATGCAGCAGATTGAGAAGAAGATTGCCAAGAATTTACCGAGGGCCGCTTTACCGTCTTCTGAAAGGCCTTTGGACAAATAATACATAGGTCCGCCTGAGACGGTCCCATCTGCATATTCGTTTCTGTAGCGAACGCCTAAAATACATTCTGTGAACTTGGAGGCCATACCCAAAAGGCCCGCCAAAATCATCCAAAATGTTGCGCCAGGTCCACCGAGATAAACTGCGACGCCAACGCCTGCGATGTTGCCAAGACCAACCGTGCCTGAAAGCGCTGTGGCCAATGCCTGAAATGGAGTGACCTCACCCGCATCATTTGGATCCAGATAATCGCCGCGCACCAAATGAATGGAGTGCCTGAACCCGCGGAATTGTATGAAACCGAAATAGATAGTGAACACGACTGCTGCAATAACCAGCCAGCCCACTATCAAGGGAAACTGGGTGCCAAATACAGGAACGGAAAAGAAGACAAGATTGACGATAGGATTGACGATGGGTGCGATGGCATTGCTGATCGCCTGATCAATGCCGCCTTCTTGTGCATGTGCCATGCCCGCCAGCATTGGCAGCGCTAGAAGCGCATATATAATTCGATTTAACATTTGCATGATCCCCTCATGAAACTAGAAATGAACTGTAAAATGATCCGTTTATGGAACGATTGTCACAGGAACAGGTGAGGCTTGTGCCAAGGTGATCGCCAAACTTCCCAGCAAACGTTGGCTAAGTCTTGAATCTCCAGATCGGCCGACAATAATTTGTGCTGCCTCTTTTTCTGTCGCAATTTGACAAATAAGATCGCCCACATGTCCGTGGCGGACTTCGGTCGTGGTGTTTATGCCTGCGCTCTGCAGATCGTCAGCAAGAGGTTGAATAACGGCGTTCGCACGATCCAATTCTTCCTCACGGCGTTTATGCCGTTCAGCTAGTTCTTCTGCTGTGTGAAAGCTAAAAGCGGACCACTCAAGGATAAGGACCAAGTGTAGTTCTGCGTCAGCGGCTTTTGCACGTGCCGCGGCGTAGTCGATAGCGCGGCGCGATTGCTCCGATCCATCAACACCTACAATATATATTTCAGGCATGCGATTTCCCTTTAAAAATCGCCGCTGCAGACGGGCTCCCCATGAAAGACGAACACATTTTTCCCGAAATGCGAGGGGTCTTAGCCCGGCAACGCCGATCTTGACCTTGGGGTGTCTTTCATTTTCTCAGTGTATCGAATGCAAAAAGGAGATCTGGCTGAATTTTCTCGTAAGAGTAGAAATTCGCGCTGATTTGAACCGAATACGAAGGGAAAATCACTTTCAAGACGGAAATTGATGTTTCTGAGTTCAGTTTATCTTAGGAAACGGTGGCACTTAAGGCTGTATGAATGCACTACGCTTCCAGTTGGATTTTAGCCAGTTTCGTTGATCTGTATTGGCTGTACGCGCTATTTGTGATGATGGTCCGAGCAGGAGCAGTCCAGGTCGCGCAAAAGACCATCCTGCAGGCCATATACCCAGCCATGAATTTCAATGTCTTTTCCTTCCCGCCATGCCGATTGCATGGTTGGCGTGCGGGCAAGTGTTTCAACCTGGGTTCTTATCGAGAGCTCGCACAATCGATTGAGGCGCTGTTCCTTATCTGCGATTTCATCCAGCTCGTTTTTTGCTGCTTCAGCAACATCGCGCACCGGCTGAAGCCAATGGTCGATGAGACCATGACGTTCGCCATCAACAGCTGCTTGCACGCCGCCGCATCCATAGTGTCCACAAACAATAATGCGCTTCACTTCCAAGCTTTCAACCGCATATTCCAGCACAGATAGAAGGTTCATATCACCGCGATGAACCAAATTTGCCACATTGCGGTGAACAAACACTTCACCAGGCTCAAGACCGGTAATGACATTGGCAGGGACACGGCTATCGGAGCAGCCGATCCATAAAAAGTCAGGTCGTTGCAAAGAAGAAAGTCGGCTGAAATACTGCGGGTCTTCTTGTGAACGGTCCGATGCCCAGCGTTTATTGTGATCCAGCAAGTCTTCCAGCATAGCAAGCCCCCGATTGATTAACGACGAGGCGTTGCTCGCCAATTTCCGCTTCCAGTCTATCTATCGCGGTGGAAGGAAGAAATCCAGATGCAACTTTGTTTGCAATATCTCAAAATGAATATGGGGGAACAATTTGGAACACAGCGAATATAAATGCTGTGTTCCAATTCCGTTAGATTGCCAAGTATTCCTGGCGAAGTTCTTCATTGTCGAGAACTTCTTGGGCAGTGCCGTCAAACACAACTTGCCCCATATCAAGAATAATCGCGCGGTCTGCCAAATGCAGAGCAGCAATCGCATTTTGCTCCACGATAATTGTGGTCATGCCAAGAGATTTAATCTCTTCCAATGTGCGTTCGATTTCTTGAACGATGACGGGAGCCAGCCCCTCATAAGGTTCGTCCAGCAACAATAGTTTGATATCACGCGCTAGAATTCTAGCCAGTGCCAACATTTGCTGTTCGCCACCGGAAAGAGTTGTTCCCTCCTGAGCACGGCGTTCAGCAAGACGCGGGAACAACTCATATATCCGCTCAAGAGACCAGCCATGTGGAGGTGCAATTTGAGATAATTTCAAATTCTCTTCTACAGTAAGGCCTTGAATAATTCGTCGATCTTCGGGCACCAGGCCAATCCCATTTTGAGCTGCCTGATAGGACTTCATTTCATGAAGAGGCTGATGGTCCAGCCAGATTTCACCATGGCGTAGTTCTGGATCGTCGACACGAGAAATAGCCCGTAACGTTGAGGTTTTTCCTGCTCCGTTACGGCCAAGGAGTGCAACAATTTCGCCTTCACGAACGTTAAAGCTGACACCCTGCACGATGTAACTTTCGCCATAATAGGCATGTAAGTCCCAGACAGAGAAATACGCTGGTTGGCCACCTGTAGCTTTACTCGGTGCAATGCCTGGAGCTTTGTTCGGATCTACTTTGCCCGCGTCCATTGTATCGCTCATAGGTGTGCTCCTCCAAGATAGGCTTCTTGAACCTTCGGATTGCCTTTAATATTTTGCGGCAAGTCTTCTGCAATTACGCTGCCTTGTGCCAGCACGGAAATTTGTTCAGCCAGCGAGAACACAACATGCATGTCATGCTCAATAACCACCATCGTAATGTCGCGCTGTTCTTTGATTTCTTTCAACAGATCGATGGTATTGTTAGTGTCGGCACGCGCCATACCAGCCGTTGGTTCATCCAGAAGCAGCAATTGCGGCTCCTGAACCAGACACATTGCCATCTCAAGCCGTCTTTTATCACCGCGCGATAATGCACCAGCATGCATATCTATCTTGGTGTGCATATTTACGTCGCGCAATATGCTCTCGGCCTTGTCCATAAGGTCTTTCTCCTGCGCCACAGATTCGTAAGCATGCATACGAAAAGCGCCATCGCGCTTGGCAAAGCAGGGAATTACAACATTTTCAAGAACGGTTAGATCGGCGAAAATCTCCGGAGTTTGAAATACCCGGGAAATACCCATTTGGTTGATTTCATGTGGGGCGAGGCCCAGCACTGGTTTGCCATCAAACATCACCGATCCTGTATCCGGCTTAAGCTTGCCGATCAGGCAATTAAGCAGGGTCGACTTACCCGCCCCGTTGGGACCGATAATCGCGTGAACTGTATTTTGCTTGATGTCTAGATTGACATCTCCCAGTGCCTGCAATCCACCAAAGCGTTTGTTGACGCCGCTGACTTCCAAAATACCCATGGCGTTTGTCCTTACTCTGCTGGATTGATCTCGGCGGATGCCGGTGGCGTGTTTTTAGATTTATCCTTGCGCCGGAACATTTTTGCGACACGTTGGCCACCTTCGACCAAGCCGCCTGGCAGGAAAATAACAACAAGCATGAACACGATGCCGAGGGTCAAATGCCAGCCTTTGCCGATGAATGGATACACAAGGGTGACAATAAAGTCTTCCAGACCATCAGGTAGGAAAGAGAACCATGTGTGCAAAATATCCGTATTGATCTTGGAAATGATATTTTCCATATATTTAATCGCGCCGGCCCCAAGAACGGGTCCGATTAATGTGCCAACCCCGCCCAAAATGGTCATCAAGACCACTTCACCGGAGGCTGTCCAGAACATGCGTTCAGGCCCCACTTGGGTATCCATGGCCACCATCAAGCCACCTGCAAGGCCCGCGTACATCCCTGAAATAACAAAGGCTGCCAGCGTGTAAGGGCGCGGGTTCAACCCGGTGTATTTCATACGGTTCTGGTTGGATTTAACCGCACGCAACATCATGCCAAAAGGTGAGCGGAAGATGCGAATGGCCATGTAGAAGCTGAGAAGCATAACGACCGCTGCAACATAGTACCCGGCATTAAAGGTGAACAGCCAGGCACCCACCTCCATCTCGTAACTTGAACGCATAGACAGGCCAAACAGATTAGCGGTTGGTGTCGCGCCATCGATCAAGGCACCATCGAATAGACGTGGATCATTTACCTTTGGCTGCAGGCCCGTTTCGCCGCCTGTAATAGGCGTAAATACGGAATAGGCGAGCTGATACGACATCATTGCAAAAGCAAGGGTCAAAATTGAGAAGTAGATCCCTGAGCGACGCAGTGAAATGTAACCAACTATGACGCTGAAGAGGCCGGCTATGATGACAGCCATCAGTATAGCCGGGAGAACATTCATGGTCAGCAACTTCATCATCCAGATAGCTGCATAGGAACCAACACCAAGGAAAGCTGCGTGTCCGAAGCTCAAATAGCCTGTCAGACCGAATAATATATTGAAGCCGATGGCAAAGATGCCGAAGATCACAAACCTTTGCATAAGATCTGGGTAACCGGCATTGAACTGAGCAAGGGCTGAACCCTCCGGAAACGGGTTCAAGATGAAGGGTGCCAGTAGGGCAAGCACTGCGACAAGCAGCAGAAGCGAAAAGTCTTTTCTATTCAATCCAAGCATGGCCTAGTCCTCCATCACACCCTTGCGGCCCATAAGGCCACGGGGTCGTGTGAGTAGAATGATAATTGCCACCAAATAAATGATGACTTGATTGATGCCGGGGACAAGAGCCACGACTTCCTGAAGCGAAGCAAGGCTTTCCAGGATACCTAACAAAAAGCCTGCAAGGACAGCTCCGGGTAACGAGCCCATACCTCCCACAACTACAACCACGAAGGAAAGCACAAGGAAGTCCATACCCATATGATAGTTTGGAGACACAATGGGTGCATACATTACCCCCGCTAGGCCTGCCACAGCCGCCGCGATACCGAACATTAATGTGAAACGTTTGTCGATATTAATACCCAATAATCCAACAGTTTCGCGGTCTGCCATACCCGCCCGCACAACCATTCCGAAAGTGGTGAACTGTAGGAAAGCAAATACGGCTGCTACAATTACCATGGCAAAACCAAAGTAAATCAGGCGCCAATAGGGATAGAGGATCTCACCTGCGCCAAGCCCGATGACGGCGCCAATATCAAACACGCCTTCAAAAGCGTCTGGCATTGGAGTTTGAATTGGGTTCGCGCCGTAAAAATATTTGACGATTTCCTGCAGAACGATGGCGAGACCAAAAGTAACAAGAATCTGGTCTGCATGGGCGCGCTTGTAGAAATGGCGGATGAGACCGCGTTCCATAAACACCCCGATGGCAATCATGACAGGAATTGCAAATAGAATAGAAAGTGGTACGGCCCAGTCAATAATAACAGAGCCCGTGGCCTCGCCAAAAAAGTCGTAGATATAAGGAACGTCCACCTTTAGGGGATTGCCCAAAAAATCGGTGCGAGATTCGTCAATCACTTCATGACTGAGTGTCAGGATGCGGCTGAGTGTAACAGCGCAAAAAGCACCGATCATGAACAGTGCACCGTGGGCGAAGTTTACCACACCGAGTGTGCCAAAGATCAGCGTCAGACCGAGAGCAATCAACGCATATGCGGACCCTTTGTCCAGCCCGTTTACGATCTGCTGAATATAGACTTCCATTTGATCTCAACCCTTTGAAATCGACCATTTAACAAAAAGACCGGCCGCACATAAGTTGCGCGGCCGGCCATATGACCTAACTTGGCTTAAGCGCCTGGGTTACATGTACCCAGCGTTGCTTCAGCACCGCCCATCTGTTGGTGATCAGGAGAGTACATGACTTGCTCAACCGGTGTCACTTCCACAACTTCAAGAAGATCGAATTCGTTTTCTGGGTTCTCTTTACCCTTCACAACAAGTACGTCCTTGAAGCACTGGTGGTCATCTGCACGGTAAAGCGTTTTGCCATTGCCCATGCCGTCAAACTCAAAGCCTTCCAAAGCTTCGCCAACTGAACATGGGTTGAACGAGCCACCCCTATTCACTGCATCCGCATAAAGCAAGGTCTGCACATAACATGTGTGTGCAGCCTGGCTTGGCGGGAAGCCGTATTTGGTGCCAAAGGATTTAACAAAGGCCTTGGAACCTTCATCTTGCAAAGACCAGTGCCAGTTTGTTGAACCGTAAATTCCAGCAACGTTTGAACCGGCACCACGAGCCATCAGGCGAGAGTAAAGTGGAACAACGATTTCAAAGTTTTTATTGTTGGCCATGGCATCGCGCAGACCAAACTGAACCGCATTGGTCAGTGAGTTCACCATGTTGCCGCCGTAGTGGTTCAGGACCAACACGTCAGCACCGGACTGCAGAACAGGCGCGATATAGGAAGAGAAGTCAGTTTGTGTCAGCGGTGTTTTCACAGCGTTGACCGTTTCCCAACCCATAGCTTCGGTTGATTCCCGAACAGCTTGTTCTGTGGTGTAGCCCCAGTTGTAATCGGCAGTCAGGTGATAAGCTTTGCGGTCCTTGCCATAGGCATTGGACAACACTGGCGCTAGTGCGGCACCGGACATGTAGGAGTTGAAGAAATGGCGGAAGCCATTAGCTTTGCGATCTTTACCAGTTGTATCATTGGAGTGAGTTAGGCCAGCCATAAATATGACGCCAGCTTCTTGGCAAAGAGCCTGTACAGCCACGGCTACGCCCGAAGACGAACCACCGGTGATCATAACAGCACCGTCTTTTTCGATCATGGAGCGAGCGGACGCACGAGCTGCATCAGACTTGGTCTGTGTATCGCCTGTGACATACTCGACTTTCTTACCAAGAATGCCGTTGCCTTCCAGAGTTTTGGAACTGAATGTTCCCAGCATGCCGCCATCGCCGCCGCCATTGAGATGCTCTACAGCAAGCTCATAGGCACGTAACTCATCAGCGCCCTCATCAGCGTATGGACCAGTCTGTGGTACGTTAAAGCCAAGGGTTACGGTGCTGCCCTTTGGCTCATTTGTAAATGCGTTTGCGCCACGAATAAAAAATTGTGGTGCTGCCAGGCCTACACCTACAGCAGCCGCACCTTTCATCAGGCCACGACGATTCATCTTAAAATCGATCATATTATTTTCCTCTAGCGTTTCCCAATAGCTGCAACGAGCAGCTAAATTCCTTCGCGCGTGCTTATTATTTTTTTGTAACTACCCGCGATCTTCGTAATTTCTAGAAAACTGAAAGATTCCGCAACACGACTTTCGGATAGTAACAAATCGTGGGGATAAATACGAAAAAAGCGCCACCCAAGGGGAAGCGCTTTGTTTCAGATCGAATTCTCAGCCGTTGGTTTTATGGCCGGCCGAACGCTTGGATAACATCCACGGTGGCTTCGCGAACTGGAGCAATTGTCGGCGAGAGAAGCGTAACACGATCAAAACTCTCTGTGTTTTCTTGCAGGGATTTACGTAAGGCCGCGCCGAAAGCCATCCGTAATTCAGTTCCAATATTGAATTTGGATACACGGGTTTCTTTCGCGAGTTTGCGCCGCACATCGACTGGGACACCGCTTCCTCCGTGAATAACCAACGGCAAAGTTGTTGCTTTTTCAATCGCTTGAAGTGCTACAAAGTCGATCCCGCCGGTTTTTTCAGTTTGCAGGTGTACGTTCCCAACAGAGACCGCCAAAGCGTCAGCACCGCTTTCCGTGTCAAACCGGGCAGCTTCGTCGGGTGATGTGTTTGCTGAGGCGGCACCTTCTGCATAACCAACAAATCCAACTTCACCTTCAACCGAAACATTTGCAGCTTTCGCTTTTTCTACAATGCTCGCAGTTATGTCGATGTTCTCCGAAATAGGCAGTTTGGAACCATCAAACATGACAGAGGTAAAGCCGCTATCGATTGCCTCCATACATTCTGACACTTCGTAGCCATGATCTAGATGACAAACAATTGGTACGCTGGCCTGTTCGGCCAAGTGTCGAAACATTTTACCAAGAATCGGTAGAGGCGTGTGCTTTCGGCAGCCAGGGCCTGCCTGCAATATAATCGGCAGACCGGTTTCTTCTGCTGCTTCGACATACGCACGCGCATCTTCCCAGCCCAAAACAACCAGGCCGCCAATTGCATATCCGCCAGCCATCGCTGGCTGCAAAACATCCTTTAGTGTCGCAATGCTCATTTGAACTTCGCAATCATGTCCTTGATGCCGGGAATAGTTTCAATCTGGTAGGCATGGTCTGGTTGAAAATATTGCACCAGCGACCGCTGAGACAGTCCACCCAATATGGTGAAGTAGTACATTTCGTAGCCAGGAGCTGCGACGCAAGGGTGATAGCCTTTTTCCAGTGTAATGGTTGAACTATCAACCAAATGGTAGGCGTCACCAACCTTCCCATCTTCGCGTTGCACCAATTGCATGCCAAAGCCATGGTTCGGCTTGAAGCGGAAATTGTATGTCTCGTCATGACGAGTTTCAGTTGGCAATCTATCAGTGTCGTGCTTGTGCGGAGGAAAGCCGGACCAACCACCCTGACCAACCGTGAAGAGTTCAGATACTAAAAGCCGCCCAACCTTGTCGTTGTATTTCGTACCAAGAATATGTTTGATTTTCCGGTGCGTTTTTGTCTCGTCAGATCCATATTGGACCTTGTCTATATCGGCCGCACGAACAGCAAATGGGTCTAGAATCTTATCAAATTTAGCGCCGGCAACGAATATCTCGGCGGAGTCACTTGTACAAACCATGGTCGCTTTTGCACCAACAGGAACATAGACACCTTCCGGCTCTCCATCCCAAACATCAACCGTACGAAGCCCCAATGCATCGTAGCTCTCGCCTTCAATATCTACATTTATTGTGCCTGTTGCAGGGACAATGCAAGTCTCATAACCCGGAATTGCATATTCAAAAGCCTGACCCTTTGTCAGTTTGACAATATTGAAATAGTTAAGTGGAACATTGGGGTCCTCAACATCGACAATGGCCGTATTCTTATTGTCAAACGGTGGAATGTGCATTTGGGTAATCCTTTATTTCACGCCCAAGTGGCGCCTCTATTTTATAGGTGCATTTTAGGGCTCAGGTCGCCGAAATCCCGGCGTGATTTTTCATAAATTCTTCTAGTTCTTCGTCTGTTGGCATTGCAGGCGCACAGCCTACTCTTGATACAACGATTGCAGCAGCGGCAGAGCCGCGCATTACGCAAGTTTCCAATGGCATGCCTGCAGCAAGAGATGCGATAAAGGCGCCCATAAAGGAGTCACCTGCACCGGTTGGCTTCAGAGCATCGACCCGGAAAATTCCTGTCGTAAACGACTGATCGCCGGCAAATGTGATAGAGCCAAATTCGCCCATTTTATAAACAACTATGCTTGCTGTAGTTCGGGCAAGATTTTCTGCAAACGCTTTGCCCAACTCTTTGCCTCCTGCCATCACGCCGAATTCGTCATCGTTGCCAATAACAATGTCGCAATAGCTAGCGGCGGTTGAATACACTTGCGCGGCTTCCTCGTTCGAGGTCCATGAATACGGGCGATAGTCAACATCAAAAATGACTGGAAGTCCGGCTTTTTTTGCTGCCGCAAACGCCTTTAGCGTCGCATCACGAGATGGTTGAGCCGCAAGCACAGTGCCTGTGGTAATCAATGCAGCGTATTCGCCATATGCTATTGCATCTACATCAGCCTCATTCATTTGAAAGTCAGCTGCGTTGTTGCGGTAGATCACAGATTGGTGGTCTTCAACACGCGTTTCCACTACTGCCAAAGATGTACGCACTTCTCCTGCTACAGCACGTACATGATCAGCGTTTATGCCGTATTTGCCAAGTTCATTTATCGCCAATCGGCCCACTGCATCATCAGAGACACAGGTGACGAGCGACGCTTCGCCGCCGAGCTTAACAATTGCTACGCCTATGTTTGCTGAAGATCCACCCAAGCAACAAAAGAACTGAGTTGCTTCCTCGGTTTTCGTACCAGGTGGATCCGGATAGAAATCTACTCCGGCACGCCCAATGATAACAAATTTGTTTTGCTTTATGCGATCCAGGTTTTCCATCATACGCCTTTTCTTTGGCGGCCGCGTTCCGATTCCCAATCTGTGTGGGCCTTCAAAACTTTTGGGTCTTCAGAAACAGACGATGTGCCGACTTCCCACCAGGAATGGCCTTCTTGGGTCCAACCGTCATGGGCATCGACTTGAATGGAAATGACATACGTTTTGCTGGCAGCTTTCGCACGTTCAAAGGCTTCGCCCAATTCGGCTATCGAATGGACTGTTTCGCCATCAGCACCCATGGATTTGGCATGAGCTTCAAAATCAACTGCAAATGGCTCGACCGCCAGTTTACAATCGGAAATGAGGTTGTTGAATGATTGGTTGCCAGTGTTTTTCTGCAATTTGTTGATGACAGCAAACCCGCCATTATCACACACCATGATGATAAGTTTCTTGCCCGTTAGAACCGATGAGTAGATGTCAGAGTTCATCATCAAATATGAGCCGTCACCTGTGAAGATGATTGTATCTTGTTCCGGTTCATTTTCGGACTGAGCAATTTTTGCGCCCCAGCCTCCGGCAATCTCGTAGCCCATGCAGGAAAAGCCAAACTCAACATCCACAGAACCAAGGCTCTTTGTACGCCAGTTTGCTGTAACCTCTGCCGGCAGGCCTCCAGCTGCTGCAACGACACGGTCGTTTGGATCGCAAAGCTCATTTACTTTGCCAATAACTTGGGCATAGGAGGCTGGACGGTTGCTTCCTGCTTTATCAACTGGACTTATATTTTCGTCCACATAAGCGTTCCATGCTGCACGCTCATCTGCAGCGAATTTTGTCCAACTGTCACTTACGCGATGGTCGCCAAGTGCTTCAGTTATGGCCTGTAGACCAAGTTTAGCATCGCCAACAATTGGAGCAGACAGATGCTTGTTGGCATCATGGCGCCCGACGTTAAGAGATACGATCCGCGCATCGTGCGAAAATACAGTCCATGATCCTGTGGTGAAATCCTGAAGGCGTGTCCCAACAGCAAAAACTACATCAGCCTTTTCTGCCAACGCATTTGCTGAGTTGGATCCTGTAACTCCAATTGGTCCGCAATTTAGCCGGTGCTCAAACAACATATTGGCGCGGCCAGCAATTGTTTCCACAACTGGAATGTTGTGCTTTTCAGCAAACGAGATCAGTTCTGCTTCTGCGCCAGAATATTGGACGCCACCACCTGCAATAATCAGCGGTTTTTTTGCAGCTAGCAACATGTCTACTGCGTCAGTTACTTCGGCCATATCTGGCCATTGACGACGAATGCGATGTGTTTTTTCTTCAAAGAACGATTCAGGGTAGTCATAAGACCAGCCTTGAACATCTTGCGGCAAACCAAGGAACGCTGGCCCGCAATCTGCTGGATCGAGCAAGGTGTTGATCGCATTTGGAAGGGCGTTCAAAATTTGCGCTGGATGCGTAATCCGATCCCAATAGCGAGACACCGATTTGAATGCATCATTTACCGAGATAGTAGGATCTTGAAAATGCTCGACCTGTTGCAAAACCGGGTCAGGCAGGCGAGTGACGAAGGTATCGCCACAAAGCAATAATATTGGCAGGCGGTTTGTGTGCGCAATGCCAGCGGCTGTAAGAATGTTTGTTGTGCCAGGGCCTGCGGAACTTGTTGCAAACATAAAGCGCTTGCGTAGTTTCTGCTTGGCATAAGCAACTGCAGCCATAGCCATAGACTGCTCGTTTTGACCACGATAGAGCGGTAGCTCATCCTGATGTTGATAGAGTGCTTCACCCAGACAAGTGACATTGCCATGGCCAAAAATGCCAAAGCCGCCACCACAAAGGCGCACACGCTCTCCATCAATTTCAATGAATTGATTGGCAAGGTAACGCACGACGGCTTGCGCCATAGTCAGTTTAATTGTTTTCATTGGGCCTGACACCTATCCTCTAAATGCCGATATCGTATTGCAAAAAGCATTCGCACATGGAAGTGCAATTCGGTTCTTGACGAGCGATCCTAATTAGAGTTTAGGTGTTTTGCAACCGGTTGCAAAAATAAACTGCAGGACTTGGCTTCATTATGAAGAATATTGGGATTGGCATCGTTGGTGGCGGCTATATGGGCAAAGCGCATTCAGTTGCGATGCAAGCTGTTGGCGCTGTCTTTGAAACTAACTTGCGGCCGGTGTGCGAAGTGATTTGCACCACGTCAGAAGAGGGTGCTGCCAAAAAGGCGCAAGCGTTTGGATTCAATAGATCCACTGCTGACTGGAAAGTATTGGTTGAAGATCCAAAAGTAGATGCAATTGTCATCGCATCCCCTCAGGAAACTCATCGCGAAATTGCGCTGGCAGCCTTTGCTCTTGGTAAGCCAGTGTTTTGTGAAAAACCGCTCGGCAGGGATTTGGCAGATAGCCGAGCTATGGTTGCAGCTGCAGAACAAAGTGGCCTGCCAAATATGGTTGGCTTTAATTATATCCGCACGCCCGCATCTCAATTGGCCAGGGAAATTATCACATCTGGCGAAATTGGCGACATCACCTATTTTCGTGGAGAGCATACGGAAGATTTTTTCTGTGACCCGCAAATGCCAGCAACTTGGCGCAGTCATGGACGCTCAAATGGTACTATGGGCGATCTTGCCCCACATATGATCAATGGCGCTTTGGCGCTTGCCGGTCCAATAATGTCGTTGACCGCAGATATTGAAACAGTACACAAAAACAGGCCATCTGCTAGTGGTAGCGGAATAGAAACGGTTACGAATGATGACCATGGACAGTTTGTGTGTCGATTTGAAAACGATGCCATGGGCATGTTGTATTTCAGCCGCGTCGCTACTGGCCGAAAAATGGGCTATGCCTACGAAATATTTGGCACAAAAGGGTCCATTCGTTTTGATCAGGAAGACCAGAATGCCTTGTGGCTTTACAAGGGTGATGCCGCTTCGAACAGACAGGGTTTTACCAAGGTTTTGACGGGGCCAGAACATCCGGATTACCTGCCTTTTTGTCAGGGGCCAGGCCATGGCACAGGCTATCAAGATCAGATTATTATCGAAGCTCATGATTTTCTGAAGTCTATTGAGGCGGGTGAGGCGTTGTGGCCAACCTTCCGCGATGGCATGGAAGTTAATCAAGTGATTGAAGCTGCTTGGGCTTCGCATGCGGACCGCCGTTGGGTTTCGGTCAGCGACTTTTAAGATACAATTCAAAGTTCCATCTGAAGGAAGACAGATACCGTGACTATTCGTATTGGAAATGCACCATGTTCATGGGGCGTAGAGTTTGCAGATGATCCACGCAATCCAGCTTGGTCCAAGGTTTTGGATGACTGCAAACAAGCCGGATACAAAGGCATTGAATTGGGTCCCGTTGGCTTCCTGCCAGAGGACCCCACTGAACTTGGCGATGCGTTAGGCAGTCGTGATCTGACATTAATTGGGGGCGTTGTTTTTCGCGCGTTCCACGATGCAGATAAATGGGATGACGTTCTTGATGGCGCAGTGCGGACATGTAAGTCGCTGACCGCACATAGTGCAAAGCACCTTGTGCTAATTGATTCCATATCGCCACGTCGTGCGCCAACAGCAGGACGCCCAGCAGAGGCCGAGCAAATGGATGGAACCGAATGGGCTGCATATGTCGAGCGTTTCCGTACCATTTGTAAAATTGGCCGTGAGGAGTATGGGCTTGATGTCAGTATTCATCCGCACGCGGGTGGGTTTATGGATTTTGAAGCAGAAGTTGAACGTCTGCTCCAAGACATCGATGCAAGTCTTTTGAATATCTGTTTGGATACCGGCCATAGTCACTATGCGGGCTTTGATCCTGTGGCTTTTATGAAGCGCCATATGGAGCGTATTTCATATGTGCATTTCAAGGATATTGACCCTAAAGTAAAAGCGAATGTGGTCACTAATCGCATCAACTTCTACGACGCTTGCGGTCAAGGCATTTTTTGCAATCTAGGCGATGGAGAAACTGATTTTCCTGCAGTCCGCCAATTGTTGCTTGATAGTGGTTACGAAGGTTGGTGCACCGTTGAACAGGATTGCGACCCTGAAGGAGACACGTCTCCAATCAGTGATGCAGCGGCAAATCGTAACTATCTAGAAACTATTGGGTTTAATTAGTTTTAACTGGCTTTAACGTACCGCGCTCTACAACGGAACACGGAAATATTCGGGTTTCGAGGGCGCGTTGCGGATCATCTACAAGTGACACCACAAGTTCAATTGAACTGAGAATAATATCCGGTGTCGGTTGTCGAATGGTGGACAGGTTGTAGGCAGACCAAGCTGCCATATTCATATCGTTAAAACCCAGAAATCCAATGTCATCCGGTATCGACAATCCGTTTCTTCGAACAGCATCCATAGCGCCCATGCAGATCAGGTCATCACCGCAGAATATAGCATCGATTTTACGGCCATCCATCAAGTCCTGCATAGCTTTTTGCCCGGCTTCGTAATTGTAGGCGTTTGCGTAGGTTTCCGCGACAACTTGAACTCCAGAAGCTTGTAGCTGGCTCATGAAACCTTCTGCACGGTCTTGCGTGGACGTTGCGTTTTTGGGCCCCCCAAGGAAGGCGATCGATTTGTAACCGTTGCGCAGCAACGTGTCGGCAGCCATGCGACCGCAGGCACGATTGTCAATGCCAACCACATGAACGGGCGACCCCTGTTCGAATCTACCGAAAGCATGAACGACCGGCATGTTGGCATTCTTGAAGGCGTGGGCAAATCGTGGTGGTAGGGTAGATGTCGCCACAATCACACCATCCACATTGTACTGGCGCAGCATGCCGACTGAGTGCTCTGGGTTTGTTTCATTAGTTAGATTCACCAATAGTGGCCGCAGACCGCGCTCCTGAAGCGCTCTTGTATAGAGATCAAAAACTTCGAGAAAAATTGGGTTCTGGAAGTTGTTTGCAACCAATCCAATGAGTTTGGTCCGGTTGGTAGCCAAGCTGCGCGCTATCAGGCTAGGGCTATATCCAAGCTCTCGAGACGCTTTTTCCACCTTTTTGCGTGTCTTGTCAGAAACACTGGCACCGTCGGTATAGGTGCGCGAGACTGCTGAACGAGATACGCCTGCTCGTACAGCTACTTCTTTCAATGTAACGACCATGTAGAATTGTAGCCTTTCAAAATGCTTGCGGTTGCAGCAAGCTATTCCCCGTGTTTCCGGTCATTCAGCCTATTGTTCAAACATTTTTTTTGCAACCGGTTGCAAAAAGGATTGTTCCATGTTTACCTATAGTCTGTAGATGCTCGTCCAGCGAGGCGAGATCTCATGGATTTTTTGGGAGGAATTTATATGCAACCTTTGATGAAGAAACTTATGGGCGCCGTTATGGGTGCAGCAGTGGCTGTGACTGGCCTTGCATCTGTAGCAAACGCAGAAGGCGAGAAATATATTCTCGTTAGCCACGCTCCAGACAGTGACAGCTGGTGGAACACCATCAAAAACGGTATCGCACTTGCAGGCGATCAAATGGGTGTGGAAGTTGAATACCGCAACCCACCAACAGGCGATCTTGCAGACATGGCTCGTATCATCGAGCAGGCTGCAGCTTCTGGTCCAAACGGTATCATTACAACACTTGCAGATTTTGATGTGCTCAGTGGTCCAATCAAAGCGGCTGTTGATCAAGGCATCAACGTCATCATCATGAATTCTGGTACACCAGAGCAGACACGCGAAGTTGGTGCGTTGATGTTTGTTGGTCAGCCTGAATATGATGCAGGTCTTGCTGCTGGTATCCGTGCTAAAGGCGACGGCATTGGTTCATTTGTATGTGTGAACCACGTTATTTCTAACACGGTTGTGGCAGAACGTTGCCGCGGCTTTGCTGATGGCTTGGGTGTGGATCTGGGTAGCCAGATGATTGATAGTGGACAGGATCCATCTGAGATCAAAAATCGTGTTAAAGCTTATCTGACTGCTAATCCAGACACAGATGCTGTTCTGACACTTGGACCAACTTCTGCTGATCCAACCATTCTTGCTCTGCAGGAAATGGGTCTTGCTGGTGATATCTATTTCGGTACATTCGATCTTGGTACTGAAATCGTAAAAGGCATTAAAGATGGCACCATCAATTGGGGCATCGATCAACAGCCATTCCTTCAGGCTTATCTGCCAGTTGTGATTTTGGCGAATTACGACCGTTATGGCGTATTACCAGGCAACAACATCAACTCTGGCCCAGGCTTTGTCACAAAAGACGCCTTGGCAAAAGTTGAAGAGTTTGCTGGTGAATTCCGCTAGAATGCAGTCTTTAGCGACGCCTCTGATTTTCAGAGGCGTCGTTTTCATTTAGGTTTTGATCGCAATGCGGGTCGGGCGTTAAAAGCCTTGGCCCAGTTTTTTAGGGGCACGCAAAATGTCAGATGCATCGCATGGCGATGAACGCATCAAGGAAATATCGAGTTTCCGAAAGTCGCTGATCCGCCCAGAGCTTGGCGGAATCGTTGGAACAATTACCGTCTTCGCCTTCTTTATTCTATTCGCGCACGACAGCGGGATGTTTAATAGCCAAGGCATATTGAATTGGTCCATCGTCTCTTCACAGTTCATGATTATTGCTGTTGGAGCATGTTTGCTCATGATCGCCGGTGAGTTTGATCTCAGTGTCGGTTCAATGATCGGTTTTGCCGGCATGATGATCGCCATATTTAGTGTCACTCTGGGGTGGCCCGTCTGGTTTGCGATCCTGGTTACCTTTGCGCTTTGTCTCGTTATTGGGGCATTGAATGGTTACATTGTAGTTCGAACCGGTTTGCCTAGTTTTATCGTAACCTTGGCATTTTTGTTTATCCTTCGTGGTTTCACGATCTTTTTCCCGCAGGCGGTAGAGCGCAAAACCATCATTGGTGGTATTCGTGATGTTGCTGAAGGTGACTGGCTTGCCCCGGTGTTTGGCGGAAAAATTGGTGGTCCAATTTTCCAATGGTTGGGTGATGTAGGATTTATCACAGTATTTGAGCGCGGCAATCGCGCTGGACAACCCGTTGTTGACGGCATTCCGATGCTGATCGTATGGGCGATAATTCTTGTAGCCTTTGGGCATTTCCTTCTTACCAAAACCCGCTTTGGCAACTGGATTTTTGCTGCTGGTGGTGACGCCCAGGCGGCCCGCTATGTGGGTGTGCCAGTGAATCGCGTGAAGATCCTGATGTTTATGTTCACAGCATTCTGTGCCTGTGTATTTGCTACATGTCAGGTCATGGAATTCGGTTCTGCGGGTGCCGACCGTGGTTTGCTGAAAGAGTTTGAGGCGATTATTGCGGTGGTGATTGGTGGGGCATTGCTCACAGGTGGCTACGGCTCAGTGATCGGTGCCGCACTTGGTGCTCTGATCTTCGGCGTGGTGCAACAAGGCCTCTTCTTTGCAGGTGTTGAAAGCTCACTGTTCCGAGTGTTCCTCGGGGTTATCCTTCTGATGGCTGTGATCTTGAACACTTATATCCGTCGCATGATTACAGGGGAGCGTTAAGATGGCTGATCCAATCATTCGAATGAAAGACATCGAAAAGCATTTTGGCAGCGTGATTGCGTTGGCAGGTGTGACGCTGGAAGTGAACCCGGGCGAATGTCATTGCCTGTTGGGTGACAATGGTGCGGGTAAATCTACGTTCATTAAAACCATGTCTGGCGTGCATAAACCGACCAAAGGCGAGATTTTTTTCGAAGGAAAACCGCTGTCCTTTGAAGATCCACGCGATGCGATTACCGCTGGTATCGCTACCGTGTATCAGGATCTGGCTATGATCCCATTGATGTCGGTCAGCCGTAACTTCTTCATGGGCAATGAGCCTGTTAAGAAGAAGTTCGGCGTTTCAGTTTTCGACCATGAGCTCGCGAATGACGTGACCATGGCTGAAATGAAAAAGATGGGTATCAATCTGCGTGGACCGGATCAGGCGGTTGGTACCTTGTCCGGCGGTGAACGTCAGACGGTTGCGATTGCACGAGCTGTGCATTTTGGAGCGAAAGTTCTCATCCTGGATGAGCCAACCTCTGCTCTTGGTGTGCGCCAGACAGCTAACGTTCTGCAGACCATCGATAAAGTGCGCAAGAGCGGCATTGCTGTTGTCTTTATCACGCACAATGTACGCCATGCTATGGCTGTCGGAGATCGCTTTACAGTGCTCAACCGCGGCAAGACGCTGGGAACTGCACTGAAGGGTGAAATCACTCCTGAAGAGTTACAGGACCTTATGGCCGGTGGTCAGGAAATGGCTAAACTGGAAGGCTCTCTCGGCGGTACTGTTTAGGACGCTAACAGAACACAAGAGGGGCTCGAACCTAATTGGTTCGAGCCCCTTTTTTATTCGCAATTGTAGTTCGGTTAAGTTGTGACCGGATGGAAACAGGCAACCGACCGCTCATCGCTGGGCGTCAGTTTAGGTGCCTCTGATTTGCATATATCCGTCGCATATCGACAGCGTGGATGGAAAGCACATCCAGTAGGCGGATCAAGCGGGGATGGTAGCTCTCCCGACAACATGATGCGTTTTTTCTCGCGGGTCGGATCAGCCACCGGTGTGGCTGACAACAATGCATCTGTGTAAGGGTGCTGAGGGTTTGCAAAGACCGTTTTGGCAGTGCCGGCTTCCACTACCTTACCTAGGTACATCACCATGACATCATCTGAAATGTGCTTCACTACAGATAAATCGTGGCTGATAAATAGATACGCAAGACCAAGGTCTGCCTGCAAGTCGGCTAGAATATTCAACACCTGCGCTTGAATAGACAAATCCAAGGCTGATACTGGTTCATCCAATACCAATATTTTAGGGTTCAGCATCAAAGCGCGCGCGATAGCGATCCGCTGGCGTTGTCCACCCGAGAACATGTGCGGATAACGTTCATAATGCTCCGGCCGTAAACCTACACGTTCCATAGTTTCTTCAGCACGCTTGCGTCTGGCGGTGCCATCCATATCTGTGTTTAGCAGAAGTGGTTCTTCCAGAATGTATCCCACCTTGTGCCGTGGGTTAAGAGAGCCATAGGGGTTCTGAAATACAATCTGAATTGTCTGGCGCATTTCTGTGGAGCCGGGCATTGCCGGCTTACCGTTGATCAGCACTTCACCTTCAGTTGGCTCTTCAATCATGGTTACGACACGAGCCAAGGTGGATTTACCGCAGCCGGATTCTCCAACCACAGCTAGAGTTTTGCCGGCTTCCAGCTTAAAACTTGCGCCATCCATCGCTTTTACAATGCCTGGTTCTCGGAACAAGCCGCCACCAACAGAGTAATGTCGCTTAAGATTACTTCCCTCTAGAACTGGATCGCTCATGATGCGGCGCTTTCCAAGGAAACATGATCAACTGGCTCGCCTTTATCTAGTGGATAGTTGCAAAGTGCGTGGCCAAATGTAGTATTTTGTCGGGATACGCTTTTGTTGCAAGCCTCTGTCGCAAAGTTACAGCGTGGGGAAAACAAACATCCCGTCGGTCGGTCATATTGTCCGGGAACAACGCCTGGAATTGATGGGAGTTTACGTCCAACAGCACGCTCAGGGAGCGCTGCTAAAAGGGCAGAGGTATAGGGATGGTGGGGATTGGCAAAAAGACCTTTCACATCCTGCTCTTCAACCCGCTGACCAGCATATTGTACTTGAACACGCTCAGCTGTTTCTGCGACCACGCCCATATCATGGGTGATCAAGATCAGCGCCATATCGTTTTCATTTTGCAAGGATGCTAGCAGATCCAGAATTTGCGCTTGAATCGTAACGTCCAATGCAGTGGTCGGCTCATCCGCGATAAGTAGTTTGGGTTTGCAGGCTAGTGCCATGGCAATCATCACACGTTGGCTCATTCCGCCAGAAAGTTGGTGCGGGAATGCTGTTAGCCGCTTTTCGGGGGCAGGGATGCCTACTTGTTCCAACAACTCAAGTGATCTCTGTCGACGCTCTGCACGGTTCATGCCCAAATGCATGCGCAATGTTTCACCAAGTTGAAAACCCACGGTAAAGCATGGGTTTAGGCTGGACATAGGTTCCTGAAAAATCATCGCCATGTCTTTGCCTATAATTGACCGGCGTTCTTTTTTGGAGAGGTCCGCGAGGTTCTTGCCGTCGAATTTCATGACATCGGATGAAATTTTTGCAGTCCAAGGCAACAAGCCCATAAGAGCGAGCATAGATACTGATTTGCCTGATCCTGACTCGCCCACAATTGATAGAATTTCGCCGCGGTCGCAAATAATATCAACAGAATCTACGGCCCGGAATAGGCCGCCAGCGGTTTGAAAATCAACCGAGAGATTTCTGATTTCTAAAAGGGGCATCATGACCTCTTCAGCTTGGGGTCAAGTGCATCACGCAAGCCATCACCCATCAGGTTGATCGCAAGAACCGTGATAAGAATTGCAATGCCAGGGAAGGTAACGACCCACCACGCCCGCAGTATAAACTCGCGGGCTTCAGCCAGCATTGTTCCCCATTCAGGAGTGGGCGGCTGTGCGCCCATGCCAAGGAACCCAAGTGCCGCCGCGTCGAGAATAGCGTTGGAGAATGACAGTGTCGCCTGAACTGTCACTGGTCCCAGACAATTTGGTAGAATTGTCTTTGTCATCAAATAGTACGGCGAAGCACCCGCCACACGTGCGCTGGTAACATATTCTTTGTTCAGTTCTGTCATCACGGACGCTCTGGTTAACCGCACAAAATGTGGTTGCAGAACAATTGCAATCGCGATCATGGCGTTGACCAAACCCGGTCCAAGAATTGCGACCAGCACGAGAGCGAGGAGCAAGGATGGGAAGGCCAAAATAATGTCCATTATACGCATGATGATGGTGTCAACCGCTCCGCGGAAGTAACCAGCAATCAAGCCAATACTAACGCCGCCGACCACAGAGATGGCGACGACAACGCAGCCGATGAATAGCGAGAAGCGCGCACCATAAATTAGCCGCGAAAGCATATCGCGCCCAACCGCATCAGTACCTAAGATGAACTTCCATGTACCTCCATCCTGCCAAACAGGAGGTTGCAGCAAAGCATCGCGAAATTGATTGTTTGGCGCATGAGGCGCAATGAGTGGTGCCGCAATTGCAATGAAGACAAGGGCAAGGAAGACCCAAAGCCCCATGACTGCTCCCCGATTTTCTGAGAAATAAAACCAGAACTCTTTCAGCATGCGGTTGCGGGTTTGTTTTTTGGCGTCACGGGCAGAATGTGTTGTATCGGTCATGATCGCCTCAATTATGCCGGATGCGTGGGTTGATCAGACCATAGGTCATATCGACTAGCAGATTGACGATCATCACGACGACGGCAATCAACAATAAGCCACTTTGCACCACCGGATAGTCACGTCGGAATATGGAATCGACCATCCACTTTCCAATACCTGGCCAAGAGAAAATCGTCTCGGTAAGGATAGCACCCGCGAGCAATGTTCCAACCATAAGGCCAATAACCGTGATCACCGGGATCATGGCATTGCGCAAAGCGTGTACAGCAACAACGCGGCGGGTTGACAGACCTTTGGCTTTTGCAGTCCGCACATAATCTTCTCCAAGCACTTCAAGCATTGCTGAGCGTGTCTGGCGTGCAATCACAGCCAATGGAATTGTTGCAAGAACGATAGACGGCAAGATTAAATGGCTAACAGCCGATGCAAACGCTCCCTTTTGGCCTGATAGCAAACTGTCTATCAGCATGAACCCGGTTACCTGCGGGAAGAAGTAGAGCAACGAAATACGACCTGAAACTGGTGTCCACTGAAGCCAACCGGAGAAGACAATAATCAACAAAAGGCCCCACCAGAAAATAGGCATGGAATAGCCAATAAGAGCCGTTCCCATTATGGATTGGTCAAAAAACGAACCACGCTTGTTAGCAGCAACTATTCCAGCTGGAATTCCGATGATAATTGCAAGAATAATTGCGACAGATGCCAATTCTATCGTAGCGGGGAAAAGCGTGAAGAACTCCTCCAGAACAGGCTTCTTGGTCACTAAGGAGTTGCCGAAGTCTCCGCTTAGCAGATTCCCGAGGTATTCAAAATATTGTTCCCAAATAGGTCGATCATAGCCGAATTCCTTCATTAAGGCGGCATAGCGTTCGTCCGTAAGGCCGCGTTCTCCAGCCATAAGCAGAACCGGGTCTCCTGGTAGAACGCGAACGAAACCAAATGAGACAATGGTGATACCTAGAAACGTGGGTATCAACAATCCAACACGGCGCAATATAAAACCCAGCATGACTTAACCTACTATCCGTAGCTCTCGGGAGAAAGTTGTAAGGCACTCCATCCCGTTTTCAGTAACAACAATATCGTCTTCAATGCGCACTCCGCATTCGCCAAGCCGGTAAAGACCCGGCTCAACTGTAAATATCATACCCGCCTGAAGTACAGCATGGTTTCCCCGCATGATGTGGGGGGCTTCGTGAACGTCTAGTCCAAGCCCGTGGCCTGTTTTGTGGCGCGCAAACTCTGCAAACTGACTGCCTTCCAACTGAGTTTGGACTGCATCATCAACATCATGTGCGGTAACGCCCGCTTTCGTGGTGCGCTTGCCAATTTCATTGGCCGCCAAAACGGTCTCATAAAATGCTCGATCAAATTCGGACACATGCTGCACGAAGAAGGTGCGTGTAATATCGGCATTGTAGCCGGCCCAACTGGCCCCAAAGTCTATTAATAACGCATCTCCAGCTTTGATTTGGTAATCTGGTCGGGCGGTGGCATGCGGTTGCGCGGAATTATCACCGGCAGCTACAATTGGTTCGAATGACAATCCATCAGCGCCGTGCGCAAACAACTGCCGCATCAAAATGGTTTCAATTTCTTTCTCGGTTTGACCAACGCGCACTTCCTGCAGCGTAGCCTCCAGAGCTTCTTCAGAAATGCGGATGGCTTCTTTCAAAAGAGCGACATCATCGGCAGATTTTAGCAAGCGAGTAGAAGATATCTCGATGTGAGCATCCACAAACCTTGCATCAGGGAAAACCTGGGCAAGTGCCATTTGTTCAAATACGCGCATGCGCTGTGCTTCCAAACCGAAGCGTTTTGCTTTCTGTAACTGGTCCAGGGCATCAGCTGCCTTTGTGAAGGCATCGCGGTAACCAGTTTCGTCGCGCCAGTCGAAGACTTCGCCTGGAAAACTCAATGTATCGAAAGAAGCCATTTCCAAATTGGGAACAATGGCGACCGGAGATCCTGTTTTGGGGATGATCACAACCAGTGGCCGTTCCATCAAATGGAAGTCACGGACAAACATGTTGCGAAAATTGGGGCCCGGAACAAAAGCAACCGCATCTAGATCATGATCTCGCATGACATTGTAGATGGGCTCAAGTCTTGAATCAATCATGTGAAGCTTTGCAAGTTTAAATACAAAAAAGGTCTGGGCAGAATGAACTGCCCAGACCGAAACCTTAGACAAAAAGCCTATTCAGCGATGTCTACGCCATCAAAACGGTGGCCACCAAGTGGATCCATTTTGTAGCCAGTTACCTTTGTAGACATTGGCATGAACACGACAGAGTGCGCGATAGTTGCCCATGGAGCTTCGCGTTTGAAGACTTCCTGTGCTTTCACGTAAAGCGCTGTACGCTCTGCCTGATCAGTCACCTGTTTGGCCTGATTGGTCAGATCGTCAAACTCTTTGTTACACCACTGCGCACGGTTTGAACCGCCAACAGAAGAGCAGCTTAGGAGAACAGCTAAGAAGTTGTCGGGATCGCCATTATCGCCGGTCCAACCAAGCAAAACAGCACCATCACGGTCCAGATCTTTAGACAGTTTCAGATACTCGCCCCACTCGTAGGAAACGATTTCAACTTCAACATCGATTTTCGCAAAGTCATCCTGAAGCACTTCGGCCATACGACGTGCATTTGGGTTGTATGGACGTGCAACAGGCATAGCCCAGATTTTCATCTTCAGACCAGACACGCCTTCTTCAGCCAAGATTTTTTTGGCAGCTTCGGGATCATATGGATCGTCAACTGTTGCTTCGTTGTAAGACCACATTGTTGGTGGAATAGGGTTTTTGGCAGCTTTGCCCGCACCCTGGAACACAGTGTCCAAAATCGCTTGTTTGTTAACGGCCATGTTCAGAGCCTTACGAACTTTGGCGTTATCATACGGTGCAACCCTCGTGTTGTATGCAAGGTAGCCAACGTTTAGGCCTTCTTGTTCCAACATCGTCAGGTTTGGATCAGCTTTTAGAGCATCAATATCCGCTGGGTTTGGATATGCCGCAACATGGCATTCGCCAGCTTTCAGTTTTTGCGCACGAACTGAATTGTCCGTTGTAATCGCAAAAATCAGATTGTCGATTGGCTGCTTGCCATCCCAGTAGTCAGCATGCGCGGCGTAGCGAATAACTGCATCTTTTTGATATGCAACAAACGAGAATGGACCGGTGCCAATGGGCTTCTGGTTCAAATCAGTCATGGAACCCATGCCTTGAAGCTTGTCCGCATATTCTTTTGAGAACACGGAGGCAAAATCCATCGCCATATTGGCAACGATTGGTGCTTCAGGGCGGTTCAGTACAAATTTGACAGTCATATCGTCTACTTTGACGATTTCCTTGATCAAAGATGGCATATCCATACCGGAGAAATACTCCCAAGCAGTGCCTTCAGTGTATTTGTGCCAAGGGTTGTCTTCTTTCAACTGGCGTTCAAACGTGAAGACCACATCATCAGCATTGAAGTCGCGTGATGGTGTGAACACGTCATTGGAGTGAAATTTCACGCCGGAACGAAGGTTGAAGGTTAACTCAAGTCCATCATCTGAAACTTTCCAAGTTTCAGCAAGACCAGGAATAACTTTTGTTGTGCCATTTTCAAACTCAACCAGACGATTATATATCGGCTTAGATGAGGCATCAAATGTTGTACCGGCAGTGTAGAGCGCAGGATCAAACCCTTCGGGCGAACCTTCTGAGCAATAGACTAGTGTTTTGGCTTGCACGGTGGTTGCCATCAGTGCGGCAGCCAACCCGGCAGCTATCAGAATCGTCTTTTTCATAGTAATAACTCCTACCAAAGAAACGCCGGGCAGCATTTTTTGCTTTTATTGCCCGCCTGAGCACAAGCAATCACAAAATCCTGCAACTGTCACGGGTAGGATGTTTATTTTCCAAAAGAAGTTTACGCTAACGATTACGTAAACTGCGTTTCAGCCATTGGTTGGAATTGGCTTTTGTTGCTCAAACTCAGACAAATGCAGACTTACAGTCGGTGCCTTACGCCGCTGATGGACTTAATTTCCTGAAAAGCGCGAATCCCCCAGATGCCAGCTTCGCGGCCATGTCCAGAGGCTTTAACGCCACCGAAAGGCGCGCCTGCCGCTCTGCTGGTGCCATTTACCTGAATCATACCAGCTTTCAGCCGACATGAGGCTTCATCTGCAGTTTTTTCATTGGCAGTTTGTACATATGCGGCCAGCCCATAAGCGCAATCATTTGCCTGGCGGATGCCATCATCAATGTTTGAAAACTTGCTAATTGTTAGCACCGGCCCAAAGATCTCTTCACGGGCAATAGACATGTCAGGCGTAACATCTACAAACACTGTTGGTTTAATATAAAAGCCTTTTTTAAAACCATCCGGTCTGCCCAACCCGCCTGTTAGAAGCGTGGCGCCTTCGTCGATGCCTTTTTGAATCAAACTTTGAACGCGATCGAATTGATCTTTGTTGACCAACGGCCCCATGTGACTCCCGGCTTGGTCTGCAGCACCATTTTTATAAGTGCTGGAAAATTGGGCTGCCAGATCCAGAACCTCTTTGTAAATTCCTGCTTGAACCAGCATACGAGAGGCAGCATTGCAAGACTGCCCGCTGTTGCGAAAGCAATGAGCCACTCCCTGTTGTACAGCAAGTGGCAGATTACAATCCTCAAACAACAGGTTGGGGGATTTTCCGCCCAGCTCAAGAGTTGTGGGTTTGAATTGTTTTGCCGCCGCAAGGGCAACCGACTTGCCTGCTCTGGTTGAACCAGTAAAGGATATGACATCAATGTCTGCGTGGTTCGTTAAACCCCTACCTGTTTCGGCATCACCAAGGATGAGGTTGAAGACCCCATTGGGTATTCCAGCAGCAGCCATACATTGTGCAAACAAAATGCCAGTTTCTGAAGCAAGTTCTGAGGGTTTAAGGACCATTGTGCAGCCGGACAAGAGTGCAGCGCCAACCTTCAACGCAATTTGATTGAGAGGCCAATTCCAAGGCGTAATCAAAGCTGCGACGCCCATCGGCTCAAATCGAACCCGGTGGCCAGTCATGTCCTGAGCCACCGGTATGTCATTTCTGTTTTCTGGTATTTTTGCTGCTGCAAGAGTGGCTTCTAGGTGCCCTAAAGCTGCTTCAACCTGGTGTGTTCTGGAAAAATTTATAGGTGCGCCAATTTCTCTGGAAATTGCGTTTGCGAAATGGTCCCGTCGGCTGTCGATTTCGGCAAGTAGGTTTTCCAAAATAGCAATGCGTTGGGAAAGATCGCTCTTGTGCCAACCGTTTTCAAATGCGTCGCGGGCAGCTGTGACCGCTAAGTCAACATCATGGTCGCTTCCAAGAGGACACCTGCAGCGAAACGTTTCAGTTGCAGGGTTGAACAGATCTACATGCCTTGTTGAATCAGGCGCGGTCCAAAGGCCATTGATGTAATGTTGAAATGACGTATCCATACAAAGCCCGTAGAGGAGTTTTGTACGTCGCAGAAACAAAAAATATTGATACAATCATTAGCAAATATGAATAGCTAGAAAAATAGAGGAAAATGACACGTTTGGTTCGTCCCACTCTTTATATTCAAATGATCTTAAATTTATGAAGCAGTTGGGCGTGAAAAATCCATCAGCTTGCATTGTTGAAATCAAGAACAGAAGATGGTGATTGGAATGACAAGTCGGTTGTGGAAGAGGCAAGCATTTTGCGTGTCCTATGCCGATGCTTCAGAATTTGAAAGTCAGGGCTTGAGAGCATTCTTTGAGTATCGCGCCATGGGACTTCGTCAAGCAACCAAGAGAAAATTTGGGGCTCATGTAATCCGCGCAATTTCTGGCAAAGGATCAGAAGCCAAATAGCATACACATGAGCTGGATTTTCAGATGGTTTGTGTCACCAAAGGCTGGGTCATATTTGAGTATGAGGGCGAGGGCCAAGTCAATATGCGGCAAAGGTCGTGCTCACTCCAACCGCCTGGGAAACGGTACCACAAAGTGCATCATTCCGACGATATGGAATTCATGGGGTAATGTATCTTGCTGAATTCAGCAGCGCCGAGGCTGATGCGCCTTAGTGTGGATTAAACTAATTGAGCAAGGAACGTTCTGCTGCCGCTTCGAGATAGTCAGCTAGAGCCACTTCAAATTGAGATAAGTCCCATGAAAGGGTGCGATCTTGGCGTGTTCGGTCACGAAAGTTTTGAACGAGAATATCGCCTCTCGACAATTGGGATAGAAAGTTCTGGGCTTCTTCGCCAGTAAGCCGGCACTTGGAAGTACTTAGACACGAGTCCTGAAATGTCCAAATTGCTTTTCCATTTTTCTCCACCCGAAAACCTTTTTCGCTGAAATTAGTGCGTTTCTCGAAACCCATTTCGACAACACTCTGTCCGCTTTCCGTAAAGATGAAGGCAAAGGTTGCCAAAAAGTTTGGTCGAGGAGAATAGACGTCTACATATCGCAGATAGCAGCGTTGTTTGAGCGTGTCATTCTCCATGCGTTCATCACAAACACTGTCCCAAAGACCAAAGGAAACGAAATGTTGGGCAATCCAGTCAGAGGCGGTGTCATTACCTGATCTGTCTTGCGCAAAGGAATTTAGGGGAAGAAAGAACAGAAAAATTGCGATAATTACTCTAGTCATAACATCTCCTTCAGCACTATTTACAGAGAGGCTGAAAGAGGCGTTCTGCTCAACTAACAAAGCTTCAATTCACCGTGATCAGTTCTACAATTTTTAGCCCGGCACGTATTTTAGCGGATTGTTTGCTCGTCCTTGTCAAACAAGTGTACCTGAGTTTCATCAAAACGCAGGCCAATTTTATCGCCGCTGTCGACAATCGCACTGCCTTGAGTGCGCACAACCAAAGTGCCAATTCCTTCGCAGGCAACATACAGATACGTATCTGCGCCAAGATACTCAGCAACTTCTACAGTTCCAACGCAATGTGCATCGTCATGGCTGCAAACTTCAATATGTTCTGGCCTGGTACCTAAATTTACTGCCGTGCTGGCCGCTAGACCCAAATCATGCTTGCCGCCATTTTGTTTTGGCAGAGTGAATGTATCTGCAGTTGCCTTACACGGCACTACGTTCATCTTTGGGCTGCCAATGAATTGCGCCACAAACAGATTGGCAGGCTTTTCGTACAACCCACGGGGAGTGCCAACCTGCATGATAAGTCCGTCTCTTAAGACAACGATTTTATCTGCAAGCGTCATCGCTTCCACTTGGTCGTGGGTGACGTAGACCATTGTGGTTTTTAGGGCTTTGTGAAGCTTTGCGATTTCAAATCGCATCTGAACTCGCAATGACGCATCGAGATTGGACAGCGGTTCGTCGAATAGGAAACCCTTTGGTTCACGAACGATCGCGCGACCAATTGCAACACGTTGACGTTGCCCGCCGGACAAGGCCTTGGGACGTCTGTCCAAATAGTCATCCAACTTCAGCACATCGGCTGCATCATTTACTTTTTGGCTTATTTCGTTTTTTGGTGCACCTGCGGTTTTCAGCCCAAAACCCATATTGTCCCGCACAGTCATATGTGGATAAAGCGCATAGGACTGGAACACCATGGAGAGCTCTCGCTCAGACGGCATTTCGTCTGTTACGTCTTTACCATCTAGCAAGACGCGGCCACGGCTTGTCTCTTCAAGGCCGGATATCATGCGCAGCAAGGTGGATTTGCCGCACCCGGAAGGGCCAACAAAAATAACAAACTCTCCATCGGAGATTTCTAGATCAATACCTTTGATGACCTGAACATCACCGAACCATTTTTCAACGCTTTCAAGTTGAATAGAGCCCATGTCTGTCTCCCTTACGCCGCTTTGGAAAATTCAAGACCTTGGGTCCAGGCTAAATAAACCGCTGCGGTCCAAGTAAAGCTGCCGCCGCCATAGCCTTCGCCGCTAATCGGGTCGAAATATTCGCAAAAGCCAGTTTGTTCGATCAGGCGTATGGTGTCGCGTCGCAAACGTTGTGCGAGATCAACAAAACCACATTCGTCCAGACCACGTACAATCATATAATTCATGACCGACCATACTGGCCCACGCCAATAACGTTGCGCTTCAAATTGCTCGTGACGGGGATCCCAACTTGGGAAGCCGAACTCAACACGTTCTAAAATTTGCTCTGCGTGTTGCGCTAAGCGCTGGCGTTGTTCGGCTGTTCCGGCACCAGCATAAAATGCCAGCATGGAAGCGTTGGTTATGCCGTCTCCAACTTGGCCAGTGCGAATTTCTCGAGCGCAGAACGAACCAACATCTTCATTCCAGAGCAACTGGCATCCTCGAACGGAGGTTTCTATCCATTGGTCAATTTCAGTCAGTGCATCTATTTCTTCGAGCAGTCCTGCGAGCTCTTTCAAATCTCTATCAGCGCGCATCAATATGAACTGAATTCCTGGGTCGCCCATAAGGAACGGACCATTTCTATAAATTTCCTTGTGGTCCCATCCGCATTCTCTGCCGAACTTTACGATTGTCAGATATCGATCATATTGCAAGGTGGTCGGACGTTGGTCCGCCGCGACATGGGCCAAATCTCGACGTTGGTAAGCACCCAAATCTTCCGGTACATCAACCCGATTCATGCCATTGTCCCAGTCTGGACAATTATCGCGGCCTGACTCCCAAGGATGAACTATGGAAGCAAGTCCGGTACTATCCAGGTCTCTGTTTTTATGGAACCAGCGATGAAACGCCATCATCTTTGGAAACAACTCACGAGCTCGGATCATATCTGTTGCAGAGCCAGATTTGGCGAGGCTCAATGCGATGCTTGCCGCCACAGGCGGTTGCGAATGCCCGGAGCTTGGTGGTGTCGTTTTCGTTTGCCATACTGATGGCCCCGGAAAATAGTCTGGGTCATCCCTTCGGAACACAATGTGTGGCACCATACCGTCAGCCCACTGGGCCTCGAAAAGTGTTTCCAGTTCACGCCATGCCCGACTTCGGTCAAAGGTGCCAAAGCCAAGGGCGGCAAAAGCGCTATCCCAATTCCATTGATAGGGGTAAAGCCGCGGTGTGGGGACTGTGAAGCCACCCCGGTCATTGTCCCGAAGGATGTCGATGGCTTGTTGGGTAAGTGAATTTTGCATGTACTATCCTTTGACGCTTCCCGCCGTGAGGCCGGAAACCAGAAAACGTTCAAACCAGAGAAAGATTACAAGCACCGGTATAGTGGCGACTACCGCGCCAGCCATGAGATGCTGTCGCGGAACTTCAGACGAGTTGAGTGAGACGACACCACGCGA
>JBGCFS010000036.1:0-4456 GCA_045107035.1 Hyphomicrobiales bacterium | reverse complement strand
TCAGCCTGTGTCTGCATATTTGTAGGTTGTGCAGTCATAATTATGTCCCTGCCCTAGGCCGCGTTTACGAAATCAGCATAGCCATTTTCTTCCAGCTCGAGCGCGAGCTCTTTGCCACCAGATTTCACGATCCGTCCAGCGGACATTACGTGAACGACATCAGGCACAATGTGGTCCAGCAAACGCTGATAGTGTGTAATTACAAGCATGCCACGGTCTGGCCTGCGAAGAGCATTTACGCCTTCAGATACAATACGCAAAGCATCGATGTCCAAACCGGAATCTGTTTCATCCAAAACGCACATGCTTGGCTCCAGAAGCGCCATTTGCATAATTTCATTGCGTTTCTTTTCGCCGCCAGAAAAGCCAACGTTCAAAGGACGTTTTAGCATTTCAGCAGTCACGTTCAGTTCGCTTGCTTTTTGTTTGACAATTTTCATGAAATCCGGCGTGTTCAACTCATCTTCGCCACGTGCTTTACGTTGTGCATTCATAGCGGTACGCAAGAATGTCATCGTGGCGACGCCGGGAATTTCTATCGGGTATTGAAAAGCCAAAAACATGCCGGCAGCAGCGCGCTCATCTGCCTCCATATCCAAAAGGTCTTCGCCTTTGAACAATATTTCCCCTTCGGTAATTTCGTAATCGTCCTTACCAGCCAACACATAAGACAATGTGGACTTACCGGAACCGTTTGGTCCCATAATCGCATGGACTTCGCCCGGATTAATCGTGAGATTGATGCCGCGCAGAATTTTGTTGCCATCAACTTCAGCGTGAAGGTTCTTAATTTCTAACATGTGTGTCGTCCTGAATTACTTGACTCAGTTTAGTCGCCATCCGCGCTAAACTTTTGAATTTTAAAGATTAACCAACAGAGCCTTCGAGGCTGATGCCGATAAGCCGTTGGGTTTCGGCCATGAATTCCATCGGCAGTTGCTGGATAACTTCGCGAACAAATCCGTTCACGATCAGCGCCACGGCCTCTTCTTCATTCAAGCCGCGTTGCTGGCAATAGAACATCTGGTCATCTGAGATCTTGGAAGTTGTTGCTTCGTGCTCAAACACCGCCGTTGAATTTTTGGCTTCAATGTATGGCACGGTGTGTGCGCCACATTGATCACCGATCAACAAGCTATCACATTGGGTAAAGTTTCTGGCGCCTGCAGCTTTGCGATGCGCAGAAACCAAACCTCGATACGTGTTTTGAGAATTACCGGCAGCTATACCTTTAGAGATAATGAGACTTGACGAATTCTTGCCCAAGTGGATCATTTTTGTTCCGCTATCTACCTGCTGGCGACCATTAGAAATCGCTATGGAGTAGAACTCTCCGCGAGAGTTTTCACCGCGCAATATGCAGCTTGGGTATTTCCACGTAATTGCGGAACCGGTTTCAACCTGTGTCCAAGAAATCTTGGAGTTTTTGCCGCGACAATCTCCACGCTTTGTGACGAAGTTGTAGATGCCGCCTTTACCGTCAGCATCACCCGGATACCAGTTTTGCACGGTTGAGTATTTGATCTCTGCATCGTCATGAGTGACAAGCTCCACCACGGCAGCGTGAAGTTGGTTCTCGTCGCGCATAGGTGCTGTGCACCCTTCCAGGTACGAAACGTAAGAACCTTCGTCTGCAATAATGAGCGTGCGCTCAAACTGGCCGGTTTTTTCTTCGTTGATACGGAAATATGTGGACAGCTCCATTGGGCAGCGAACGCCCTTTGGTATGTAAACGAAAGAACCATCTGAGAATACGGCGGCATTCAAGGTTGCGTAATAATTATCTGTGGTTGGAACAACGGAACCCAGATACTTTTTCACCAGTTCAGGATGCTCACGTACAGCTTCTGAAATTGAACAGAAGATAACGCCAGATTTAGCCAACTCGTCTTTAAAAGTAGTCACAACAGACACAGAATCAAACACCGCGTCCACAGCTACACGTGCACCTTCAACGCCAGCCAACACGGCGTGCTCGCTCAAAGGAATGCCAAGTTTTTTGTATGTTTCTAACAACTGAGGATCTACTTCATCCAGGCTTTTAGGTCCTGGTGCAGATTTAGGCGCTGCGTAGTAGTACAGGTCTTCAAAGTCAATCTTTGGATAGTCCACGCGTGCCCATGTGGGTTCTTCCATTGTCTTCCAGCGGCGATACGCATCCAAGCGCCATTCCAGCATCCATTCCGGTTCGTCTTTCTTCGCCGAAATAAAGCGAACAATATCTTCACTCAGACCTTTTGGTGCGAGTTCCATTTCGATATCGGTGACAAAGCCATATTTGTATTGATCGACGTCAATCTCTTTGACCTGGTCGATGGTCTCTTGAACTGCTGGCATATTTTACTCCATCCGTCACAGCTTCAAAGGCTGCAGGTTGATGCTTTTGTCAAATTCTAAGCGGCCGTATCTTCTAGCTTGGGAGATAAGGCCTTCGTCATCTGATTAAAGGCTTTTACGAATTCTTTTATGTGTTCTTCTTCTGTATTCCAGCCAAGGCTAACACGCAGCGCAGAGCGGGCAATATTCTCATCCAGTCCCATAGCAGTCAAAACATGACTGACACCAACTTTCCCTGATGAGCAAGCAGAGCCAGACGAGATAGCAAACCCCTGCAAATCCATAGAAATCAGCATGGTTTCGGCAGGTACGCCAGGGTATGCAATACAACTGGTGTTTGGAAGGCGTGGACCGCTGTTACCAACGATAGTAACGCCCTCTAGACCTTCTTCCAACGCGTCGCGCATTGTTGCAAGTCGGTCTGATTTATCATCATTATCAGCAAGCTCTGCGGCCACTCCAAAACCATGAATACCCATGATGTTTTCCGTACCTGCGCGACCATAAGCCTCCTGCCCACCACCGCGAATAAGCGGCTGGAAAGCATAAGCGTCTGATTGTCGCACAATTGCGCCAACCCCTTGGGGGCCACCAATCTTATGGGCAGACAACGTTAGAAAGTGCGCGCCAATAGAATTTATATCAATTGAGATCTTTCCAGGAGCCTGAACCGCATCACACAGAAAATAACCACCATGCTTTGCAACTAACGCACCAACCTGACTTGCAGGCTGCAATACTCCAGTCTCATTGTTGGCGAGCATAACTGCCACTAATGCAGTTTCACCAATGTCCGAGAGTTCCTTTAGGCGCGTTTCGAGCCAAAGAAGGTCGATCAACCCATTTGTATCAACAGGAATTTTTTCAATCTTCTCTGCTGCAAAGCGTCCACCTTTTACAATTGAATCATGCTCGACAGATGAGACGAACAAACGGTCTAACAATACAGGTTTGCCTTTTACGCTCATATTTGGCTGCAGTACAGTTGCGTTAGCTTCTGAGCCACCGCCGGTAAAGGTAACAGCCTTGCTATCCGCCTTTACAAGCTGGGCCACCAGCTCGCGGGCATGCTCGATTAACCCTTTTGCCTTTCGGCCTTCTTCATAAACTGAGGACGCGTTAGCCGCTTTTTCCATTGCTTCAACCAAAGCTTCTTTAACCTGCGGACGCAGGGGAGAGCTTGCATTATGGTCGAGATACACACGCATCTTTGAAAAAATCACCCTCTTTATGCTTGAAATTGCACGTCATTCTTGCCAGCCGGGTGGTAAATGGTGTTTACAAGCGCTCTAAAGCGCGGAAACCGCCAAGCTAGTTTTGAATAATTCTAAACTACTAACTAGGACGCACCCGAAACGCTGTCAAGAATTACACGCTCACAAACTGTGGGCTATATCATTTGTAAGCAATCAATGCACCGAAAAGTGCTTGCCAAGAGGACTGAACCATATGCCAGAAGTCATTTTCAACGGACCGGAAGGCCGTCTGGAAGGTCGCTACCAGCCCTCAAAATCCAAAACGGCACCTATTGCCCTGATTCTTCATCCGCACCCGCGTTTTGGCGGCACGATGAACAATCAGATTATATATCAGCTGTACTACATGTACGCTAAGCGCGGCTTTACCGTTCTGCGCTTCAATTTCCGCGGTGTTGGTCGCAGCCAAGGTACATTTGACCACGGCGCCGGCGAGCTTTCGGATGCCGCTGCAGCGTTAGATTGGGTACAAACATTTCATCCTGATTCTCGTGGTTGTTGGATTGCGGGTTTCTCATTCGGCGCTTGGATCGGCATGCAGCTATTGATGAGACGCCCAGAAGTCGAGGGTTTCATATCCGTTGCACCGCCAGCGAACCTTTATGATTTTTCTTTCCTAGCTCCCTGCCCGGCTTCAGGACTGATGGTGCATGGAGATGCGGATAAGGTTGTTCCAATGAAAGATGTTCAAGCATTGGTCGACAAGCTGAAAGCCCAAAAGGGCATCACCATTGATCATGAGACGATGCCGGGTGCTAACCATTTTTTTGCCGAGCACACAGATGTTCTGCTCGAGCTTTGCGGCAACTATGTCGACAAACGTCTCGAAGTCCTCGGAAAAATCGACATCTAGGGCTGTTTGC
>JBGCFS010000035.1:0-55064 GCA_045107035.1 Hyphomicrobiales bacterium | reverse complement strand
CTGCGTAAGCAGATGAATGTCACAACTGATAAGCAATTTGAAACGCTGAGGACAGATTTTCGCGCAGGGATACCAAATGAGGGGACAATTGACAAAGTCGATGCCGATAAATTTCTTCAATTGATGGCTGAGCTTGGCGGCAAGAAACTGGTTGGCGCGGCTAAAACATTACCTGTAGGTCTGTTCGCGGAGCTCGAATGACTTCTGTTAATACCTTATTATGATCCGGATATCATCCCTACTTGCGCTGCTTGCGTTTTGGTTGGTTGCCGCTAATTTGACGGCAGACTCACAAATCTTACCCTTACCCACTGCCCTAGCAAAACCTTTCTGGTCAGAACTCACATCCGGTGACCTGCCATACCATCTTGCAATGACCGCTCTGAGGGTGGCTTGGGCTTTTTCTCTCGCAATGTCGATTGGGCTCATACTTGGTCTGGTAATGGGTATTTTTCCCCGCATCGACAAATGGTTGGACCCCTGGCTGGTGATTTTTCTGAACCTACCGGCGCTGGTCCTGATTGTGTTGTGTTATCTATGGATTGGCCTGAATGAGACCGCCGCGATTATTGCTGTGACCCTCAACAAAATCCCCAACGTAACAACTATAATCCGTGAAGGCGGCCGTGCACTTGATCCGAATCTAGTCGCGATGGGCAAGGTCTTTGCCATGCGCCGCAGAACCTATCTGCGCCATGTCGTTTTACCCCAAATTGCACCGTATATTGCTGCCGCTGCAAGGTCTGGTATTGCAGTCATTTGGAAGATCGTCCTCGTGGTTGAATTTCTTGGACGTTCCGATGGTATCGGCTTTCAGATTCACTTGTATTTTCAGCTTTTCGATGTCGCGATGGTGTTGGTATATTCGCTTTCTTTTATCGCGGTCATGTTGGTCGTTGAATGGCTAATTCTACAACCCTGGGAACGACATACACGGCGCTGGAGGGAGGCATGATCAAAGTCAATGTTGCCTCCAAGGGTTTTGGAAATACACCAGTCCTACGTGACATTCAATTCGAAGTTGCCTCAGGCGAAACTGTTGCCATTGTCGGACTCTCTGGCATCGGAAAGTCCACCTTATTGAAGTTGATTGCAGGAACGGACACGAATTTTACGGGTACCATCAACTGCTCTAAATCCAAATCCTTTGTCTTTCAGGAACCAACCCTTCTGCCATGGCGCACAACCTTGCAAAACCTAACTCTGGTCCATAAAACGTTGAGTATATCAGCGGCGCGAGATGCGCTAGCACGTGTTGGAATTGTCGGTAAAGACGATATGTTTCCGGGGCAACTATCGCTTGGGCAGCAAAGACGGTTATCGTTAGCACGCGCGTTTGCAGGACGGCCCGAAGTGCTCATCATGGATGAACCGTTCGTGTCGCTCGATTCAGAAACTGCCAATGAGATGTTATCCTTGACCGAGACTTTGATCCGAGAGACACGACCTGCAACAGTTTTTGTCACACATTCTGAAGACGAAGCGCACCGCTTGGGGGACAGGATATTAAATCTGAGCGGATCGCCAGCAACATTACTTTGACGAAACTCGGTTCCAAGCCGAGCCCTCATGGGCTAGCTTGCACAAAAATTTGACGGAGACGAAAATGAGTATATCTGGGATTTTCGCACGAATCGTCGCTTGGATCGGCGCTACAATGATATTGATGCGAAGATGGGGCAAAGAAACTGATCCTCCAGCGGTCGGTGGCTCTCCTATGATTCCAGAAGCTAAGGCACAAGGCATTCCAACACTAAAAATGCCGACCGCCAAAGGCTGGGTTGGTGATCACACACCGACTGCGGCACCGGGTCTGAAGGTGAATGCTTTCGCGCGTGATTTGATACATCCTCGTTGGATTTACGTACTACCAAACAATGATGTTCTGGTGGCTGAGGCCCTAGGATTGCCCTGGGGCAAAATCAAAACACCATTTGACTATGCTATTTTTAGCACGATGAAGCGCGCAAAGGCAGTTGGCGAAAGTGCAAACAGGATTACAGTATTCAGAGATCCCGATGGCGACGGCGTTGGCGAGGTACGGGACACATTTTTGGAGAACCTCTACCATCCATTTGGCATGACACTCCTGGATGGTACTTTTTATGTCGGCAACACGGACGGTATCGTTGCATTCCCATATTCGGAGGGCCAGACCAAAATTACCGCTGCCGGAAACAAGCTAGTGGATTTCAAACCCGGAGGGCACTGGACGCGCAGCTTGCTGGCCAGTCCTGATGGCGCAAAAATCTATGCTGGTGTCGGGTCTGATACAAATATCGGTGAGAATGGCATGGAAGCCGAAGAAGGTCGCGCGGCCATCCACGAACTGGATGTCAAAACTGGTAAAAGCAGAATTTTCGCATCTGGTTTGCGCAACGCTGTCGGTATGGCTTGGGAACCAGGAAGCGAAACCCTTTGGACTGTAGTAAACGAACGTGATGGTCTTGGCGACGAAGTCCCGCCAGATTACCTAACCTCTGTGCAAGATGGCGGATTTTACGGCTGGCCGTTTTGCTATTGGGGACAAACCATCGATGACCGGGTTCCACAGGATGCTGAAATGGTAGCAACCGCAACGCGTCCAGATTACGCTTTGGGCGGGCACACTGCCTCATTGGGTTTATGCTGGATGCCTGCTGGCACACTGCCCGGCTTTCCCGATGGAATGGTGATCGGACAGCACGGCTCGTGGAATCGCAGCAACCTAAGTGGGTACAAAGTAATTTTCGTTCCCTTCGCAGATGGGAAGCCATCCGGGCCGACGCGGGATATACTTTCCGGGTTTCTGGCACCTGATGAAAAAGAGGCCTATGGTAGACCCGTTGGCGTGACTATTGGACCAGGAAATTGTTTGTTGGTCGCAGATGATGTCGGAAACGTTATTTGGCGCGTAACCGCTGCTTAAACAACTGATTCCAAATGAAACCGCTCCTGCTCACTCTGCCGCTTTTCGCCAGGCATAATGAATTTCGTGGACGCTCTGATACGAGCCAATGGTGCCCCCTCCCGGAATCGAACCGGGACTCCCGAAGGAACGGGATTTTGAATCCCGCGCGTCTACCAGTTCCGCCAAGGGGGCACTAAGCATTTAACTGGTGAGGACTGATTAACCGAATTTGCATGCATTGCACAAGTGTCTTTATTTGGTTCTCTGTCTTTGTTACATCCACTCTATGACAACAGCTTCAATTTCTCCACTTCGACGCCTCTATGATTGGACTATGGACCTGGCCGCAAAGCGAAATGCGACCTGGGTTTTGTCGTTCATTTCCTTTATCGAAAGTTCGGTCTTTCCTATTCCACCGGATGTTTTGCTGATTCCTATGATTTTGGCCAATCGCGCCAAAGCATGGTGGTACGCATCGTGGTGCACAATTGCCTCTGTTTTAGGTGCCTTGCTAGGCTATGCTATTGGAGCCTTGCTATTTGATACGGTTGCTCAACCGATTTTAGCTTTCTACGGCTACGCAGAAAAATTTGATGATTTTGCGGTGCGCTATAATGAATGGGGCGTTTGGGTTGTGCTGATTGCTGGCCTCACGCCATTCCCATTTAAAGTCATTACCATTGCCTCTGGCGCAACCGGCCTAGGTTTACCGGTGTTTATCCTTGCGAGCATTGTGGCACGCGGCATTCGATTCTTTGCTGTTGCTGGCCTTATTTATGTGTTCGGACCACCGGTGCGAGCCTTTGTAGAAAAGCGCCTCGGCCTTGTTTTTGCCGCATCTCTGGCGATCTTGATTGGTGGGTTCGTCGTCGCACGATACATCATCTGAGGATATCCTATGACACTGACTGATTTTGTTGGCCGGATGCAACTTGCGTTCGGCGGTTTAGCTCTATTGTTGGCACTGGCTGCCATTGGCGGAGCCTGGAGTTTTCAGCTGATCGGCGGCTATATTCCCTGCGCGCTTTGCTTAGAGCAGCGCGAACCTTACTATGTAGGCATCCCAATACTGATACTGGCTCTGTTGGTGACAATTGCAAAACCGCAACTGTGGCTGGCGCGCTTTCTGTATCTAGCGTTTGCAATTGTCATTGCATATGGATGCTATCTTGCCGTTTATCACGCAGGGGCAGAATGGGAACTGTGGCTTGGCCCTTCAGATTGTGGCGGAAACGCAGTACTTTCCAACGACACAAGCAGCCTGCTCGCGCAGCTCGAAACCGTAAAAGTCATCAGTTGTACTGAAGCTGCTGCGCGCTTCCTTGGCCTATCATTTGCAGGATGGAATGCACTCGCAACGCTTGCAATGACTTTGCTTGGACTATTGGCAGCCATTTCACCTGCGAATAAGAACGCTTAAGGCTCCAGCTCGGCATCCCAATACAGGTAATCCATCCAGCTTTCGTGTAGATAATTTGGTGGAAAATAGCGACCATTATTGTGTAATTCATGCACGGTCGGCTGGAACGCTTTGCTGAGCGCGCTCATTCCCACTTCCTTAAGTGTTTTATTTGCCTTGCGTAGATTGCACGGGGCGCAGGCAGCGATGACATTCTCCCAAGTCGTCTTGCCGCCTTTGGATCGTGGGATTACATGATCGAAGGTAAGCTCTCCACTTCGGCCACAATATTGGCATTGAAACTTGTCACGCAAAAAAACATTGAACCTTGTGAAGGCCGGGTGGCGTGAAGGTTTAATATAGTCTTTTAGGCTGACGACGCTGGGCACACGCATCTTTGTAGATGGGCTGTGCACATAGACATCATATTCGGAGACGATATTTACGCGCTCCAAAAAGACAGCCTTAATGGAATCCTGCCAACACCAAAGCGATAGGGGATAATAGCTCAGCGGACGGAAGTCCGCATTCAGCACCAATGCCGGATGGGCATCGAGTGACACATGTTTCGTCACACTACGCTCCTCAACACATAGCGATGACAAAGTGCCATCGCCTGTAACTCATCAGCATAATGTATAGTCACTATGTCAGTCTTGTGAAGCGCTTTTAAGTCGCACACCAGATGTAGCGACTAGAATGAGCTATCGCTAAGAATCGATCTCAAAGGGCGAAGCACTTCTTTATGTGATCAAGGCCCAGGGTCAATCCAGCGCCATCAATTCCATGTCCAACACCCTGTGCCGAATGACTAGAAATCGGGACCCTAGCCGCCTTCAACGCATCTTCTGCAATCGCCATTACAGCGTAAGGAACCACCTCGTCGTGTGTACCATGAGCTAAAAACACGGGCGGGCGCCCCATTATCTCCGCCTCCAGGTTCTCAGGGCCTGCCAAAAGTCCAGAATAGGCAACAATACCCGCGGGTGCATTCTCGCGGCGCAAACCAACGTGAAGCGCCATCATCGTACCTTGGCTAAAGCCAACCAACACAAGATCCTTGTCGCTCAGACCGTGGCTTTTTAATTCTGCATCGAGAAATGCGTCTAGTTGCGGCCTTGCAGCGGTGACACCGCGCCAATATTCAGACGGATCGCGCAAAGTGAGGTGAAACCACTGGCGACCAACCGGTGCCATTCCGCAAGGTTCTGGCGCATGCGGTGACACAAATGCTGCATCAGGAAGATGAGCTGCCCACTCTCTGCCAATGCCGATCAAATCATTGCCATCGGCTCCATAGCCGTGAAGGAATACGACAAGCTGTTTAGCTGGGCCGCCAGAAACTGGTGGCAGACGTGGACCATCAAGAAGTGCGTCGGACATATTTGAATTTCCTAAATCGGCAATTTACTGGATATAGCGCCATCTTTCGATTTTGCTCGTTGCAGCCCGTAATAAGCCCACAAGAGCCTTGCCGCAACAGAGCGGTGAGGCTTCCATTTACGTGCAAGCACTGTCAGGCGCTTTTCTGTAGGCCGTTTGCGCAAGTTCAAAATGTCCTGCGCGATATTTTGTAAGGCCACATCTCCCACAGGAAATATATCGGGATGCCCGGCGCAAAACATAAGGAAAATGTCGGCAGTCCATGGGCCAATGCCATGTATCGCCGTCAATGAGGACCGTGCGTCGTTTGCTGGTAGCTCAGCTAAGGCCTCCACATCCAACCCGTCCAAACAGCTTTGTGTAAGTGCGCGCAGTGTTTTGAGTTTTGGTCGCGATAACCCAGCACCGAGTAAGGCTTCATTTGTGTGCGCATCTACAGCATCAGGATGAAAGGGGCCAACAAGTGCCTCCAGGCGTGTCCAAATTGCGTTTGCACTGGCAACAGAAATTTGCTGGGAATTGATGATTCGAACAAGACCTTCAAACCCAGGTTCACGCAATCGCAACGGCACAGTGCCCACCGCTTCGCATATGGGTTCCAGTAGCGGATCCAAAGCAATAAGCTCTGGCACTGCTGCATCCACATCTTCCTGACAACAAATTGGCTTCATTTGAACGAATACCTTGGCGTGAGATCGGAATTGCGCCATGTTGGCGGCCCAATTGAGAGAACCCACATTTGTCCCAGAATCCAGCTAGCTCGCAACCCGTTTTCCGCTTTGCCCCCAGCCCAAATGGTGAATTACATATTGGCCATGCCCTTTCGGCACTCATCAATCAGAAAATGACGCGCTCCACAGGTGGCGTCTTATTGCTGCGCTTTGATGATACTGATCGAAGCAGGGTGCGCCCTGTATTTGAAGAACAGATATTGGATGATCTGGCTTGGCTTGGCATTTCATGGACAGGTGATCCGCTGCGCTTTACCGATATTCGCTCTGAAATTGATGCCTGCCTCAAAACGTTGCAAGTGAAGGAGCTGACATATCTTGCACGCCTGTCACGCAAGCAAATCAAAGATGCAGCGAACGCGCATGAAAAAGAAAGCGGCGAGCCGTGGCCAAGAGACCCAGATGGCGCTCCATTTTATCCAGTGGGTCACCCCAAAGACAGCGCCGTAAATGGCGAGCCGGCAGAGCGACTACGCATGACTGCCGCCATTGAACATCTTGGTAGCGATACGATTCGCTGGAGCGAATTTGATCACGCTGATGAACAGACTTCACAAGAGCGAGTGTTATCCCAGTGGGGCGATGTTGTTCTTCGAGGAAAATCTGGCGACGATGTTTATACGTTCGCTACCGTTGTCCACGATCAATTACTTGGCATCTCGCATATTGTGCGCGGTCTGGATATGCAAGAAAACACCACGGTGCAGCGCGCGTTACAAGAACTATTGGGATTGCCTGCGCCGACCTATCATCATCACCGACTGGTGACCGATGAAACCGGTAAAAAACTCTCAAAATCAGATGGATCTGTTTCTTTAAGAACTCTGCGCGCTGAAGGCATGACGCGCGAAGCGTTGTTGGAACTGATCGGCTTTCAGGACGAAGATTAGCGATATGACGGCCCTCAATATATGATCTGAGGGCCGTCAGTTGATTGTTTCTACATCATGCCTGCATTGGTCAGCATGTCTAAAACCTTGTTCATCATGCCGAGCTGTTTGTCAGCTTTTCCATCCAGCTCAAATCGAGCGTTCAATTCGGTTGGATTCAGGTAACCAATTTTTGTCTGACCGTTGTCGTTCCAAATCAGTATCTTCACTGGAAGCTCAAGACCGGCCATTGGGTTCGCCTGCATAATAGGTGTACCAACTTTTGGTGCGCCTAATATAAGCAAAACGGACTCATTCAATTCCATCTCCGCTTTCACAGCGTTGGATCCGTGATCAATTTTTGCCATCAATTTGGGAGGCGCAGCTTCAATGGCAGCTTCCAGTTTGGCAACGGTATCAGCCACTGACAGCGTGCCTTCCTTGACAATGTATGTGCTTGAATGGCCAGCAGCGCTGGCAGCAGACGCCGCGAAAAGAAGGCAAAGTCCAGTTATGAAAGAGCGCATGTACTAATTCCTTTGTTGCATCATGATGCAACTCAAAGACTTCAATTCATGGGCTGAATTGTGGCGTGAATTGCCTAAACTACCAATTCAACGATGTAGAGCCACAGAGCCACTGTTCCAAAACCAAGCCCGGTGGAAATCGCGATGGTGTTGGAGGCAAGCGCTTGTCCTGTTTTGAAATGAGCGGCAATCAGGAACGTATTGACCCCTGCCGGGCAGGCAGCGGTAATGACGATGGCTTTGACCCAAAGGTCGGGCAGCGGAAATACATAAAGAGCTGCCAACAAGACCACCGCCGGCATAACACTTAGCTTAACCAACGATAGGAAAATTGCAGGCAGGATATTACCGGAAACCTCGTATCGTCGCAGAGACATCCCCATAGCAAATAATGCCAAGGTTCCCGCCACAGCACCAAGCCGTTCAATCACAGTTGCAGCGAGCCCGGTCAGAGGCAAATCCAGCAAATACCAAAGCCCACCACTAACAATACCGACCACAATCGGATTCTTTGCGAGGCTGACAAAAATGTTCTTCAGCATTTTAAAGAGGCTAGTTGTGTTGTCCGTCAGACCATCTAGCCTTATGGCTCGCTGCTGCAGCAATGTGCTAACCAGCATCATCACTGGCAAATGAATAGAGATCAGCAGGAAGATAGCTGCAGCACCCTCTTTACCATAAGCCGTCAAGGCCAATGGTATGCCGATAAGCACGGTGTTTGAGAATGATGCCGATATTCCCCCCACAACTCCGGCACGGGCATCGCGATGGAAAACCCTGCGAATAATAAGAGTGCCCAGAGCCCAACTTACCAATATGCCAGAAAAATAACTCGCCCATAGGCTCCAGGGCTGCGCGCCGGTGAAATCTGCTGTCGCAATTGTTTTGAAAACCAGTAACGGAACGGCAATCTGAAATACAAAATCCACCAACCCATCGCCGGTTTCAGGTTTCAGATATCCGCTATGTGCCGAAAACCAACCAACACCGATTAAGCCAAACACCGGCAACACGATTGTGACTATTAATTCCAAGAATTGGGCCTGACGTTGAATTTAAGGCCTCTTTAGCCTTTTCCTTGTATTCCTGACAAGGACACACACTGCGATCCGGATAATCTTCCGCATCAGCCTCCTACTTGGCTTTTCTTATGATCCCACAAATGGCACTCGACAAACGACTTGAAACTGAAATTGATGAAAATCATCAACCATTTGTCGAGCCACTTGTTCTGATTGTTGATGACCATGAGCCAAGTCAAACGGTTCTGCGTCTGATCATGCAACAATTTGGTTTCCAACCCATGGTGGTCGACACTGCCGAGGCTGCAATTTCCAAACTAGCCACATCGAAAAACGGCTTTGATATTCTTCTGATGGACTATTTGCTTGGGGAAGATGACGGCCTCGCTGTAACCGCAACTTTGCGTGCAATGGCCGATGCGGCGGGCAAAACTGCTCCTATGCATACATTGCTTGTCACAGGAGCCCCAGAACAGGTGAACAAAAGTGGCTTGTCTTGGGATACAGCCAACATTGCTGGCGTTTTACCAAAGCCGATCAGCGCCCAAATGCTATTCGACCATCTGGAACCTTTTCACGATCACATGAAGTAGTGGGCATTATGACGCGAATTCACAATTCTGTACCCACCCATTCAACCACTCGCTTTCACCAGTTTTTCAAGCTAGGCTTGCAAAAAAATAAGCGAACAATCGCAAACGTCGTGCCATACACACCGCACCTATTCTAGTTGGCGGTATGAAGCAGGAACAGCAAAGGGGGGAGCCACAATGACCCTTGCCAAAGATAAGACACGTGAACGCAGCATCCGTGCTGTCAAACAAGCCCTGACAAAGGCGAAGCAAAAACCACTCGCAGATTTTGCCGCATTGTTGTTTGACAACGGTGCGTCGGAAGACATGGCAACGTTCTCGACGGAAGACTTGGTTAGCATTACCCGGGATGCATACAAGCTTCTGGAAATCAGAAAATCGGACGCTGCAAAAGTTTCTGTAAAAAAATCGACGGCGCGTGAAGATGGCCTTGCGATTCAAATTTGTAACGACAATATGCCGTTCCTCTTTGATAGTGTTATGTCTGAGCTACAAAAGAGCGGTGCGCATATACGCCTAGTCCTTCACCCTGTGGTTTCGGCGACCCGGGATAAGAAAGGCAAATTGGAAGGTCTGAAGGCCCACCATAAAAAGAGCCCACAGGCTCGCGCAATTCGCGAAAGCATGATCCATGTGGAGATCGATGATTTGGCTGATGCCGAAGCGGTCGCTCAACTGGAAGCTAATCTGCATTTGATGCTTAAAGATGTGCGGCTCGCTGTTGTCGACTGGAAAGCGATGTTGCTGCGGCTTGAAGAAACAATCCTCAATTACAAAACCAATCCACCACCCTTACCACCAGAGGAAATTGCGGAGGCTGTTGCCTTCCTCGGCTGGTTGGTCGATCAGAACTTTACATTCCTCGGCATGCGCGACTACGCGTTTTCTGGAGGTCCCAAACGTGGCACTTTAAAGCGCACACCAGATGGCGGCCTGGGCATTTTGCAAGACCCAGATGTACGCGTATTACGCCGTGGTCGCGAACTGGTGACAATGACGCCAGAAATCCGCGAATTCTTTATGACGCCTGAGCCGCTCATCATTACAAAAGCTAATGTAAAATCGCGCGTTCATCGCCCCACTTATATGGACTATATCGGCGTCAAGACCTTTGATGGTAAGGGAAAACTATCGGGCGAATTGCGCATAGTTGGCCTATTCACGTCCACAGCTTACACCCGCTCTGTCAAACAAATCCCCATGTTGCGCAAGAAGGTAGAGGTCCTTTTAGAGCAGTCAGAATTTGACGCGGACAGCCATGCCGGCAAAGCACTGCTGAATGTTGCGGAAAGCTATCCACGCGACGAGTTGTTCCAGATTGATGTCGAATCCCTTTCAGAGTTTGCAGATAAGATCCGGCAGTTAGACGAACGCCCAAGATTGCGGGTACTTTCGCGCGTCGATAAGTTTGATCGCTTCGTATCCGTATTGGTCTATGTGCCACGAGACCGATACAATTCAAGTGTGCGGACCCGAATTGGCGACTATCTAAAAGACGCATATCAAGGCCGATTGTCGGCATACTATCCAGCGTTTCCCGAAGGCAATATGGCGCGCGTTCACTTCATCATTGGTCGATCCGATGGTGAAACACCAAAACTTGCCCAGCAGGAATTGGAATTTGAAGTCGCAAAAATTGTGCGCACTTGGGATGATGGACTTAGGGCCGCTCTAGGTACCAATCACATTGGAGATTATGAAGGTGCATTCCCTCTAGCCTATCAAGAAGCATTTTCCGGCGAACAGGCCGTTCAGGACATTGAACGCCTGTCAAATATGGCAGAAGGCGATGAAATCTCCATTGCTTTTGATCGGCACAACGACGATGTCGCCGACCGTGTCAGCCTAAAGGTCTACTCAGTTGGTCACGCACTGCCATTATCAAAACGAGTACCGCTATTAGAGAATATGGGCTTTGCAGCCGTCAATGAACGGACATACAAGATCAATCCAGCTGATCGTGATGCCGTCTATCTCCATGATATGACATTGCAGGCAAATTCTAGCGCTGTTGATCTGGACGCACTTGGACAGAAACTAACCGATTGCTTCTTGGCCATTTGGCAAGGTCGCGCCGAAAATGACGGATATAATGCCCTTATCTTGAACGGTGGTCTTGCCTGGCGTGATATCGCGATGCTGCGGACTGTTTCACGCTATCTAAGACAAGCTCGAATCCCTTTTTCCCAGGATTACATGTGGTCTACGCTCAACCGATACAGCGATATCGCTAAGGAATTGGTTGCGCTATTCGATGCCCGATTTGATCCAGAAAATGCAGGCGGTAAATCAGAAGAAAAGATTTTCGAACAATTCTTAGGTGCACTTGATGCCGTTGTCAGTCTAGACGATGATCGAATTCTTCGCCGCTTCGCAAATGTGATTAGGAGCACATTACGTACGAATTTCTATCAATTGGCAGCCGATGGACAGCCAGACAAAGTGATCTCATTGAAAATTGAATCTCGTGAGATCGAAGAATTGCCGGAACCCAAGCCATTCCGAGAGATTTTTGTCTACAGTCCTGAAGTGGAAGGCGTACATCTTCGCTTTGGCAAGGTTGCGCGCGGTGGCTTGCGCTGGTCTGATCGTGCACAGGACTTCCGTACCGAAGTTCTGGGATTGGTGAAGGCACAGCAAGTTAAGAATGCTGTGATCGTGCCAGTCGGTTCAAAAGGCGGATTTTATCCCAAACAACTGCCCAATCCTGCAGATGGACGCGATGCATGGTTTGAAGCTGGTCGTGATGCCTATAAGATATTTATAAGCAGCCTGCTTGCAATTACAGATAATTTGGATGGCGACACTGTTGTTCCTCCAAAGCAAGTTTTGCGCCATGAAGCAGACGACCCCTATTTGGTTGTAGCAGCAGACAAAGGCACAGCGACTTTCTCTGACACTGCCAACGATATTTCTGAAGGTCATGACTTCTGGCTTGGCGATGCATTCGCATCAGGTGGGTCTGTTGGTTATGACCACAAGAAAATGGGCATTACAGCCCGTGGCGGTTGGGAAGCTGTTAAAAGACATTTCCGGGAAATGAACCGCGACATTCAAAACGAACCCTTCACGGTTTGTGGTGTTGGCGACATGTCTGGCGATGTGTTTGGCAATGGCATGCTACTTTCAAAGGCCATTAAACTGGTTGCGGCATTTGACCATCGAGACATCTTTATTGACCCGAACCCAGATCCTGCAACCACGTGGGATGAGCGAAAGCGCCTTTTCGATATGGGCCGTTCTTCATGGCAAGATTACAATACAAAGCTCATTTCCAAAGGCGGCGGTATATTCCCCCGCAGCTCCAAATCTATCCCATTATCAGCAGATATGAAATCCCTGCTTGGAATGACCGGAGACAAAGCAGCGCCCAATGATATTCTGACTGCCATTTTGAAAATGGAAGCTGATCTTCTTTGGTTTGGCGGTATTGGAACCTACATTCGCGCAACAACAGAAAGCGACTCGGACGCTGGCGACAAGGCGAATGATGCCATTCGTATTACTGCCCCAGAAGTTGGTGCCAAAGTCATCGGCGAAGGTGCCAATTTGGGAGTGACCCAATTGGCCCGTATCGAGTTTGATAAAGAAGGTGGCCGAGTCAATTCAGATGCAATTGATAATTCCGCTGGCGTAAATTCCTCCGATATGGAAGTGAACATCAAGATCGCGCTGGGTGCTGCCATGCGCAGCGAAAAGCTGGATCTAAAGAAGCGAAATCGCTTCCTGGCATCCATGACCGACGCTGTTGCAGATTTGGTATTGCGTAACAACTACCTGCAAACGCTATCTTTGTCGCTTACAGAGCGTGAAGGAATGAACGACTTTGGGTTCCAGTCCCGCCTTATGAACCAATTAGAGGGTCGTGGCCTTCTTGATCGTGAAGTCGAGTTACTGCCGGATGATGCAAGTATGAGCGAGCGACTTGCTGCTGGCGAGACACTCACACGACCGGAAATTGCAGTGCTGCTTGCATATGCAAAGATTGTTTTGTTCGACGATTTGCTGGCCTCAGATGTTCCAGATGACACTTACCTTGCAAAAGAACTGTTCAAATATTTCCCAAACAAAATGTGCAAACCATATGAAGAGGAAATCTCAGGCCACCGTCTGCGGCGCGAAATCATTGCGACAATGCTTTGCAACTCCCTGATCAATCGTGGCGGTGCAACAGTCTTGACGCAAGTTATGGATCAAACCGGTGCAACGCCTGCTGATATCACTCAAGCCTTTGTAACAGTGCGCGATAGCTTTGGTCTTACAAAACTGAATGAAGAGATCGACGCTCTCGATACAAAGATTGATGGTGAATTGCAGCTAGAGCTTTATACCAAAGTGCGAGATCTACTTGTAAGTCGCATGATCTGGTTCTTGAAAAATGCTGACCTTTCCAATGGCGTGGCTTCTGTTATCGACATATTTGGCAAGGGCGTAGACACACTACGTGGAAAATTGACACAGCATCTGCCGACCTACTTAAAAGACAAGGTGACGGCTGAGGCCGACCGATTTGTAGCGGCGGGCGTCCCAAAAGCCTTGGCAAACCGTGTTGCCAGCATCCCACTTGAGGCAATGTTGCCGGATATTGTTCTCATTGCACAAGACAGTGGTTGGTCCCTGCAACAAGTTGCTGAAGCTTATTTGGAAGTAGCTGGCACTTTCAAACTTGGTCGTTTGGACGCTCTGGCACAAAATATTTCCACCACCGACTATTTCGATGGACTTGCAGTGCAAAGGTCCCGTCAGGTTTTGGGGGAAGCTCATCGCGCCCTAACTTCAGATGTCTTGCGCGCCAGTCCCGAAGGTAAGGTAGATATAGCAGTATGGATTACAGGACATGAAACAAGCATCGACCGCACAATCCAAGCTGTCGAAGGTGTTGTAGAAAGCGGAACGCTAACCGTTTCCAAACTCGCAGTGGCGGCCGGTTTATTATCGGATCTTGCTCAAAAGTAGTTTTAACGTCTTGTAGGGCCGGAAGAGAGGGTTTGTACCTTACTTTTCCGGCCGTATAATTCAGCCTTAAGGAAGAATGTGTGACTGAACGCGAAAACGGCGCATCCTCTCCTCCTTTTCCGTACGTTTTACGACGTGGAATTTTTGGCTGGCTTATGTTTGACTGGGCGACGCAGCCTGTTTTTACGCTGATCACCACTTTTATCTTTGCACCCTACTTTGCTGGCCGCTTCATCGGGGATGCGGTGAGCGGACAAGCCTATTGGGGCTATGCAGCGGCAGCCGCTGGCATCATTATCGCTATTTTGTCCCCAATTTTGGGTTCAATTGCAGATGAGACGGGTCGTCGTAAGCCTTGGATAGCCGGGTTCTCAATACTGCTTATCTGCGGTGCCTTTATGCTGGTTGAGGCAACTCCCTATCTGCAAGCGCACCCGGAAACGGACCCCACATCGCCAGGTTTCCGTTCATTTGATTCGTTGGTTTTCTTTGTTCTTGCCGGCTACGTACTCGTTACAATCGGGGCCGAATTCGCAACCGTTTTTACAAACGCGATGATGCCAAGCCTAGTCCCAGCAGAACGTTTAGGGCGTTTGTCGGGAACCGGCTGGGCTATTGGATATGCAGGTGGTCTTGTATCACTGGTCTTAGTTTTAGGCTTCCTCGTCGCCTCGCCGGAAACTGGTAAAACACTACTAGGGTTTACACCGTTTGGAGACCTCAATCCGGTTCAAGCGGAAGGTACACGAGCAACTGGGCCACTCACGGCTTTTTGGTACCTTATTTTTGTGCTTCCATTGTTTATGTTCACACCCGATACCCCCCGGAAAGCGGGTATCTCGTTCCTCTCGGCAGCGCGTCGAGGTATCAGCAATCTATTAAAACGAGTTAGAGCCGCGCGCCAAGACAAACCTCTATTTCTCTATCTTATCGCGCACATGCTTTATGTGGATGGTCTGATTGCACTTTTCGCCTTTGGTGGAATTTATGCGCAAGGCGTCTTTGGTTGGGACACCACAAAACTGGGACTCTTCGGAATATTTCTAACTATTACTGGTGTTGCTGGCGCCTTGATTGGAGGCAGACTAAACGACCGGCTTGGCTCTGTGGCCGTTATTAAAGGCAGCATCTTAGTTTTGATCGTGTCATCGATCGCCATACTGTCCATTGAAGACTCAGTGATCTTGTTCGTAGTGCCAGTTTCGACGCAGGTCGCTGAACTGGTCTACTACCTAATTGGCGGCGTCATTGGTGCAGCAGCGGGGCCTCTACAATCTGCCAGCCGGACGTATTTGGCCGAAATTACCAAACCTTCGGAGCGCACCAGCGCCTACGGCCTATATGCAATGGTCGGCAAAGTTACGAGTTTCGCCGGCCCCTTGGCCGTCGGACTACTGACTGCCATATCGCAATCACAGCGCATTGGCATAAGTGCGCTCATAGTATTTCTGATTGCCGGTTTTATTGTTCTTGGATTTGCGGCGCAGGCTACTCGTCGTTAGACAAGCCCTACATTAGTGCCGGAAATGCCGAACACTCGTAAAGACCATGGCGAGACCTGCTTCATTGGCCGCATCAATAACATCCTGATCGCGCATAGAACCACCCGGCTGTATAACCGCTGTGGCGCCAGCTTCTGCGGCTGTTAGCAATCCATCTGCAAACGGGAAAAATGCGTCTGAGGCAACAACTGAGCCTTTCGTCAATGCTACGGACACTCCCATTGCCGCTGCTGCATCCTCAGACTTACGTGCTGCAATGCGGGTTGAATCCACACGGCTCATCTGACCAGCGCCAATGCCGACGGTCGCGCCATCCTTTGCATAGACAATGGCATTTGATTTGACATGTTTGGCGACGGTGAATGCAAAGCGCATGTCTAGAAGTTCACTGTCACTAGGCGTCCTTTTTGTAACGACTTTCAGATCCAGATCACTTGAACAGATATTATCGCGACTTTGAACAAGCAAACCACCAGACACTGACTTGATTATCTGTCCGGTCGCGCGCGGATCAGAAAGTCCACCCGTTGAAAGCACACGAATATTCGGTTTTTTGGCAAGCACCGCTCGCGCAGCTTCATCTACGTCAGGTGCAATAATCACTTCAGTAAAAACTTTGAGAATTTCTTCAGCCATCTCAGCCGTCAAAGTCTGATTCAAGGCTACAATTCCACCGAACGCCGACACAGGATCGCAAGCCAACGCTTTCTTATATGCATCAGATAGAGTTTCGCCGATTGCCACACCACAAGGATTAGCGTGCTTTATTATGGCAATTGCAGCGCTTTTAGCAGGATCAAACTCACTGACCAGTTCAAATGCTGCGTCTGTATCATTGATATTGTTGTAGGATAATTCCTTGCCCTGCAACGAGATAGCAGTGGCAACGCCACTGCGAGCTTCATCATTGAGATAAAACGCTGCTTTTTGATGTGGATTTTCACCATAGCGCAGTTTCAAATTTCTTGTACCGCCAAACGCGCGCTCTGTTCCCAGCTCGTTGTCTAATTGACCGGCAAACCAAGTGCTGATCGCGGAATCGTAACGAGCAGTTCTTGCGTAAGCACGCGCCGCTAGATTTTTGCGCGCATCCAGCGATAACCCACCTTGCGTCGCCACAGCATCAGCGACATGATCATAGTCTGCTGCATCGGTAACAATGGAAACATAACCATGGTTCTTTGCGGCTGCGCGGATCATGGCGGGGCCACCAATATCGATATTTTCAACCGAATTAGCATAGTCCGCCCCAGCAGCGATGGTTTTTTCGAACGGATAAAGATTGACCACCACTAAATCGATTGGAGAAATTCCGTGCTCAGCCATTGCAGCCTTGTGTTCAGGATCATCTCGCAGGCCCAAAAGCGCGCCATGAATGGAAGGGTGCAGTGTCTTAACGCGGCCATCCATAATCTCTGGAAAATTTGTCACTGAAGACACGTCATTAACCGGAATGCCTGCATCAGAAATTGCCTTAAAAGTACCTCCAGTAGAAATCAACCGGACTCCGCTGGCCTGCAGTTTTTGAGCAAATGGAATGAGGCCTGACTTGTCGGAAACCGACAACAGGGCTGTTTTGATGGGAGCTATATCTGGAAAGGCAATTACTTTGGCTGTGGGCGCAGACATGGGGCAGGCTTTCAATAGGAGTTGCAAGCATAAGATGGCTTATTTTCAGCCCTGCTTAAGCCAGCCAATCGGCTTTGCCAACCTATTCGTCGTCGTCTTTTACCGCTTCGTCCACATATTGTGGTTCCTGAGCATAATCTGCTTCATTAACCTGTGTCGCTTCTTCTAAATCATTCTCAGACAATGGTCGTGAACGAGAACTGCCAGACTGAACAAAAGACCAAGTGACAGAGTTCATTGTGCGCACATCGCCATAAATAACAATCTGTTCACTTCGACGATGCCCAAATGTCTCGGACATATAGATACTTTCTTCCAGAGCTAGTTCGACACCTGGAGTAGCCTCAAATTCCCATGCTTCTCCATTTGGCAAAGATAAGAACACACTTTCACCGTTGGAAGTCATGTTGGCGCTAACACCGGGGTGAATATGAAAACGAATTGCGTATTCATCAAAGCCGTCCGTGGTCTGACCGCTCAGCGTATCAACCCCGAAAAGGCTTTTTCCATCTTGCTCGAGAATAAGTGTCCGCTCATGCGTAACACCAAACAGCGTTGCATAGCCATCGTGGCTCATAACCAGTTCATGGCCGCGTTCATTTTCATAAATCGACGAGCGCACGTCTTCTGGGCCTGAAATGACAACGGGTCCAAGCCATTTTTCAGCATTAGAATCAGTTAAAAACCGCGCAGACGACGTGTCGTTCATGACCAATGTGCTATGAGCCGCTGTTGACCGCGTCATCTGTGCCCAATCAGCCAAATGCGCAGACGGCGCACCACAATTGGTAATAATGCGTTGACGCGAGCTAGAAAACTCAAAGGATAGTGTTCCGGCATGAGCACCATCACTAAGGCGCATTGGTGGATTTCGGCCTGTATCTGCAATAATGATGGCAGAGCCAGCTTCCATTCGGCTGTAGCCCGTATGTTTGGCTTCGAGCACAGGCTTTCCGCGGGCATCGTCATAGGCAAGAAGCGTCGCGATCAAATCTGACTTCGTTCCTCCCATGCCATTGAAGTGTGCAAACGCACCATCTCCATGACGGAAAAAACGCAGCATTGGCATCATTCGGTCAATCGCCGTCATGATTGGTTTGGTCGGTTCAAGACCACGCGCTGTAAAAGCCTGACGCAGAGGTAGAAGATCGGTCAGAATATCAATGACTACTGCCGGAGATCGGCTAATGTGGCCGCCATCCGGCAGAATTTGAGATGTCAATTCTTCATCCAAACGCCGCGCACTGGTCCTAGTGTAGCGTTTTTGGCCAGACATAGACAAAGTTGCTGCTGCCAGCGCAATTGAAGTTTTCAGTCTTGGCATACCGGGCTGCAAGGTCGTTACAATGCGTCGCAAATAGCGGACCTGGCGGTTCAGTGACTTTAGAAAATCGCTATAAAATGCATGGTCAGCACCCTGCAATATCATCGGTGACTGTGCCAACCATGCAAGAACACGCGTGGATGTGACAGCCGGTTCCCATGCGATATCATCCCACTTGCCGTGAATGTCTATCCAATCTTCAACCATTTCCCGCGCAACGCGCTTGGCTGACGGGTTGTCTGTTGCCTTTAGATGTCGGAGCCAAGAAAACCCGTTGATCTCCCGACCCCATTCTGGGGTCGGCGGAATCACTTCAAATGGTGAATAATCGGGCGCATCCACGACTTCACCCGCAAATACGAAGGTACCTGCAATCAACTCTGTCGCAATTGTTGGATCGGCAGTGCGCACATCTGGCGGTGCAATTAGCAGGCGTTCAGGAGCAGGTCCGTTAAAACGCCAACGATAGACGGGACTGGAGTAAAAACTGCGCAAGCCTGACTGAAACCCTGCGCGCAAAACCACACCAAACAGCTTGAACTGTTCGGGGAGAGCGCCCGGAATTTTTACTTCCACCATTTTGCGCGCGTTAGCCACCCGCGAAATCCTTTGATTTTAAACGACTTGCAATATTGTCTCTCGTCTGCGGCATATAGACCATCTGTTCTTAAGGCCGCATTAACCGTACAGCAAAAAATCCATCCATTCCGTCCGCCATATCTGGCGTGCTTCTAAAGACCCCATTGGCAACGGTCAACGGGGCGCTCAACGCAACTTCATCCGGGGAAACCGGATCTACCATCAATCCAAGCTCAGATTGAACATAATCCAGATGGTCTTCACCTTCAGCAGCCAGCAATGAACAGGTACAATAAAGTATAGTTCCACCGGGTTTTACGAGTTTTGCAGCCTTTGCAAGCATTTTACGCTGTAGCGCAACAAGGTCACCAATTTGCCCAACAGTTTTGAGCCACGGCACATCGGGGTGACGGCGGATGGTGCCGGTTGCTGAACAAGGTGCATCAAGCAAAATGGCATCGAAGTTTACTGCTTCATCCATTTCAAGAAAATCAGCTGTTAGCGATTTTGCCTGTATGTTCAGTCGAACCAAATTTTCTTCCAAACGCTTTAAGCGATGAGCTGATACGTCAAGAGCTGTGACTTTTGCGCCAGCACTTGCCAATTGGGCTGTTTTGCCACCAGGCGCGGCGCATGCATCCAAAATATGTGCATCTTCGACAACGCCCAGTTTATCAAGACCGGATAGCAACAGTTCAGCGGGCACCGCCGCGGCTGCATCCTGCACCCACCAATCACCGGTTTTGAAGCCCTCTAACTCAAATACCTTAGCTGGTTTTGATAAGCGCACTGTAGCGTGCCCCATCGCCTGACCTTCAAGCCGTGTTGCCCAATCGGCCTGATTCTCGCGCACTGTCAAATCCAGCGCAGCTTGTTGCATATGCCCATGCAGTATTTGAGCTGTACGCTCCTCGCCATATTGCGCGATCAATTTCTCGTTCAACCATTTTGGCGCATTCAACGTTGCATCTGGTTTGAATGCTTCCCGCTCACGCAAAATGTTTCGCAACACGCCATTGACTAGCGGCTTAAAATGCTTGGCCTTATGATCGGAAGCTGCCGCGTCTACCGCAAGCGAAACGGCGGCATGATCTGCAACTTCCATAAAATGAATCTGTGCTACACCTGTGTAAAGGATACCGCGCAGATATGGGGATATAGGTTTTCCGCCGGGTCGCAACCGAGCAGACACGAGTTGGTCGATTTCACCAAAATGTCGCAGAGCTGTGGAAACAATCGCACGCGCCAAAGCTTTGTCTTGTGGAGGTAACTTTGCAAATCCGTTGGACACTGTATCATCCAGCGCGACATCCAGTGATTTTCGACTACCAATGACTTGCGCAAACAACTGAGCGGCAATGATGCGCGGAGCCAAACCAGGTTGGTTGCGTTTGCCACGTCTACGCTGGCCATTATTTGAATTTGCGGTATGTCCGCCCTTGCCGGGATTACTCACTGAGATTTGTTTTCCCAAGGACCACGGTCATGTGGTTCAAAATCTTTGTCGTAGTCATTTTCATAAGCCTCAGACCAATTTTCTTCCAAGGCCTGCAAAGCCTCAATACGGTTTTCAGTGTTCGGATGAGTGGAAAATAAATTATCCATCCGAGCACCTGACAGCGGATTGATGATAAACATATGGGCTGATGCAGGGTTGCGCTCAGCATCCATATTCTCAAACCGCTTCACTCCGCCAGCTATTTTATTAAGGGCGGATGCAAGCCACATGGGATGATCACAGATTTCTGCCCCTCGGCGATCAGCTGCATACTCTCGCGTACGGCTGATGGCCATTTGCACAACGCTGGCTGCGAGAGGCGCGAGAATGGCCGCCAAAATCGTGCCAATCATGCCAAACGCATTGTTGTTGCGGTTACCGCCAAAAAATATTCCAAAATTTGCAATCATAGAAATGGCACCAGCAAAGGTGGCCGTCATGGTCATGATCAAGGTGTCACGATTTTGAATATGTGCCAACTCATGGGCCATTACACCAGCGACCTCTTCTGGTGTCAAAAGCTCCAATAGTCCTGTAGTTGCAGCTACGGCAGAGTTTTCTGGATTACGTCCTGTCGCAAAAGCATTGGGCTGGGGATTATCAATAATATAAACTGCAGGCATCGGGAGGTCTGCAGCTTCTGCCAAACCTCGTACAATGGCAAAATACTCAGGGGCATTGTCCTCATCAGCTTCCACAGCGCGATGCATGCGCAGCACCATTTGATCTGATTTCCAGTAATTGAAGAGATTCATCGCAAGTGCAATGAAAAAAGCTATGAGCGCGCCACCAGCACCGCCCAGCATATAGCCAATCCCCATAAAGAGAGCTGTGAGGCCCGCCAGAAGCATGGCCGTTTTTGTGTAGTTCATGTCCAGTACCCTTGAGGCGATAAATGGAAGATGTCGGAATTTTGCAAAAACTCTGTTCTTTGCCCAAACTGGGCACAGAATTGCAGCTTTGCAAGTCTCTCTAGCTGCCTTATATCGAAACAATGATTGAAGAACCTAATAAAACACCGCCCAAACCCCTCAGCCCTGAAGCCCAGCGAGCCCTGGGGGAAGCACATGAGCGCCGTATGAAAACGGCTGCCGCAGAAACATCACTTCCACAAGAAAAAGGCGGCCGTGGCGGCAAAGACCCTGCGCGCTATGGGGATTGGGAAGTTAATGGCCGCGCAATTGATTTTTAGATTTTTCTTTAAAACAGATAAGTAGTTGTTCCGGCTACAATTCAGCCCGTTCTTGAGAGGTTGGTCTTGGAATATCTGCTGCACTTGATCTGGCAAACCATCTACCGAAAGAACGGCTGATCAGGTTTTCACCAACGACTTGAACATCGTCAGATGCCAGCATTGATTTCACAGATACATCGCCCATCCATGCTTCAATCAGAGTTCTGGAGGGGCAGGTGACGTAGCAATTGACGTCAATACCTGGATCTTCATATCAAAGATCTACGTCCGCTCCCGAACAGATGAGCCACCAGCGACCGAATTGGTCAAGATCTGGGAAATTGAACTGAAGCACAGTCTCACCATCCGGAAGTGCCGAAGTATCTATGCCGCGCTGCATGTAAAACATCAGAAAAGTGATATCAAGATCATCCTGATCCATCTCGTCCCTAGCCCAGCGCATACCCCAAACAGCATATGCGTCGATAAGGGGCGATAACTCTCGGCCGGCAGGTGTAAGTCGATACTCATGTCCGCGCCTGCCGTGAATGGGCCGTTTTGCGATGACGCCACTGGCTTCCATCTCTTTCAGCCGTTTGTTCAAAATGGTGGGTGATATTCGGGGAAGACCACTTTGCGATGTATTGAAACGATTGCTGCCAAGCAGCAATTCACGGATAATCAAGATTGACCAAGGGTCGCCCAATATCTCTGCTGTTTTTGCAATTGGGCAAAATTGTCCGTACTTTTTCATCAAGTTACTCCTCTGCGCCCGTGGTTTAGGCATTCTGCTTAACTACGCAATATGTAGTTAGTTGCTCCATTTCTCGCAGTATCGAAACCTGAGACCTGAGCGTATCTCACCCTCAATGAAACTTATTCAATTTGCGAGGAGAGAAACATGATTGGGTTTTTGAAAAATGTATTGGAACTAATGGGCGTTGTCTTTTTAAGGTTCAGGCTTGTACCGCGTATTTGGTGTGTCTGGCTTGTAGGCGTAAATGCCGTGAGCCTGTACTTCATTGATCACCATGAGGGACAGGTAGTGTTCGGTTTGACGCTGGTTGCAGTAATCGCACAAACAATTTCCTATGGTGAAATTGGCTTCACCCGAATTTTAGGTGGTGCGCACATTTTATGGCTGCCCATGTTTGCGTGGATGGCAACCAGACTGGACACGATTGCTGCAAACCCAGCCTTAAGCACGTGGCTTGCAGTGCTTTTCATCACCAATTTGGTTTCGTTGATTGTAGATTCAATTGATGTCTATCGTTTCGCCAACGGAGAGCGCGCACCGCACTATGAGTGGCAACCGTCGATAAATTGAATGATCTGAAAAACATACAGACCTGAGCCTTAGTGAACTTTGGCGAAAGAAAAAAAGCGGCGGGGAGAAAAATACCCCGTCCGCTACGCCGATAGAAGGGTCAACGACTGTGCAATTGAATTTTGAATGTGTAAAACGCATTAGATCATGACGTAGAGGGACCGCAATGAACGTACTTGTCCTTGGTGCTTATGGGTTTATCGGATCAGAAATTACGCGCGCTCTTTTGAAGCAAAGTCATAAGGTTTGCGGCTTTGGCCGTTCAGCGATGCTCGGAAAAAGACTGATTCCACACATTGAATGGGTTCAAGGCGATCTGCGCACCATGTCAGTTTCTGATTGGCAGGAAATTCTAACGGACATTGATGTTGTTGTGAATGCCGCTGGAGCCTTGCAAAACAGCTCCCGAGATACTTTGGATCAAGTCCACGTAACCGCCATCAAACAATTGCTCCGCGCAGCTACTTCAAATTCACTCCGCATTGTTCAAATTTCTGCTGCCGGAGTGTCACCAGATTCACCGAATGACTTTCTACGAACAAAGGCTGAAGGCGACACCCTGATAATGGCGAGTGGTCATAAGTGGGTTATTCTCAAACCTGCTTTGGTCTTTGGCGCTCAAGCCTACGGCGGAACGGCAATTCTTCGTGCCCAAGCCAGCTTACCACTTGTCCAATTCCTGGTATTTCCCGACAGCAGAATTCAAACCGTTTCCGTTTCCGATTTGGCAAATGCAACTGTTGCAGCAGTCGATGGGCGGGTTGCCTCTGGTACAATTGCTGACTTGGCAGAAGACCAATCGAGGCCGTTGAAAGCAGTTGTTAAACTGCTGCGAGCTTGGCAAGGATTTCCCGAACCAAAGCTAACAATAAACCTGTCAAATATCTTGATAGCGCCAATTGCAAAGATTGCAGATTTTCTTGGTTATCTGGGTTGGCGTTCTCCATTGAGGAGCAATGCGCTTACTGTTTTGAAAAATGGTATTCTTGCAAACGCTTCCACATAGAAAAAATGTGGCCACATGCCGCCTGGTTCATTTGAAGCAACGCTTTTGAAGATACCTTCAACCGTTCAAGAACGATGGTTTGGACGTCTTTACCTTCTGTTACCTTTGGCAATCACTACCTTATGCTTGTTTTGGATTGCTTCAGGATTGATCGGATTTATCCGTGCGGCCGATGCCCAAATGGTGCTCACTGAACGAGGGTTTAGTGAATCTTTCGCAGCTTTTTTCGTGTACGGTGGTTCCATAGCCGATGTGGCCTTGGGTCTGTTTGTGGCCTTTCGAAAATGGTCTCGCCTCGCATTGATGGGCATGGTAGCGCTCAGTGCATCCTATCTTTTCGGCGCATCAATTTTCGCACCTGATATTTGGCTGGACCCGCTTGGACCACTTGTAAAAGTATTCCCCACAATCATGCTTGCTACCATGTGCTTGGCGTTGCTGGAGGAGCGTTGATGGAAGAGCTGCTAAGATGGCTTCATGTGATTGGAGCTTGCGTTCTTCTTGGTACGGGAGCCGGAATTGCATTTTTTATGTTGGTTTCACACCAAAGCAAAAACCCGGCTTTAATTGCCCATGTCGCTTCAATTGTAGTTTTAGCAGATTTTGTTTTCACTGCCACAGCAGCGTTGCTTCAGCCAATAACTGGATGGCTATTGGCACTCCAAGTCGGCTGGTCATTATCAGATCTATGGCTATCTATATCCATTGCACTCTACGTGCTGATTGGCGTGTTTTGGTTACCGGTGATTGCAATTCAAATGAAGATGCGAGACTTGGCTAGAACAGCTGCGGCCAAGAACCAGAATTTACCGCATACATATTTTCGGCTCTATCGCATTTGGCTCCTTTGCGGAATTCCAGCTTTCATTTCAATTCTCGCAATCCTTTGGCTCATGCTGGCAAAACCTGTATTCTAAAAGAAAACCCGCGCAGCATGGCTACGCGGGTTTTGAGCTTCTAAGCAAAGCGGATTATTTATTAGCGCGGTTGGCAATCAAATCATCCACTACAGATGGATCCGCAAGGGTTGACGTATCGCCCAATGCACCCGTTTCGTTTTCGGCAATCTTGCGCAGAATACGGCGCATAATCTTACCCGAACGGGTCTTTGGCAGACCGGGTGCCCATTGCAGAATGTCCGGCTTCGCAATTGGCCCGATTTCCTTGCGAACCCAATTTTGCAACTCGGTGCGCAACTCATCAGAAGGCTCGTCGCCCTCCATTAATGTCACATAGCAGTAAATACCCTGACCTTTGATGTCATGCGGGTAGCCCACAACTGCAGCCTCTGAGACCTTTGTATGCGCGACCAATGCAGATTCAATTTCTGCGGTTCCCATACGGTGGCCTGAAACGTTCAGAACGTCATCGACGCGGCCTGTGATCCAGTAATACCCATCTTCATCCCGGCGACAGCCATCACCAGTAAAGTAATATCCTTTGAACAACTCAAAATAGGTTGCAACAAAACGATCATGATCGCCCCAGACTGTGCGCATTTGACCCGGCCATGAGTCTTTAATGGCAAGAACACCCTCGGTTGCGCCTTCCAATGTTTCTCCCTGATCGTTCAGGATGATAGGTTGGATGCCAAAGAATGGCCGTGTTGCAGAACCTGGTTTTGTATCGATTGCGCCAGGTAATGGCGTGATCAAAATCCCACCGGTTTCGGTCTGCCACCAAGTATCGACGATCGGGCATTTGCCCTTGCCAACCACTTCATCATACCACTTCCAGGCTTCTGGGTTGATCGGCTCACCCACCGAACCAAGCAGCTTCAAGGATGACAGGTCGCATTTCTCAACAAACTCATTGCCTTTGCCCATTAGTGCGCGAATGGCTGTTGGCGCTGTGTAGAACTGATTGACCTTGTGCTTTTCGCACACCGCCCAGAAACGAGATGCATCAGGATATGTCGGTACACCTTCAAACATCAGGGTGGTGGCACCATTCGCCAGCGGCCCATAAACAATATAGGAATGGCCAGTGACCCAACCCACATCTGCGGTACACCAATAAACATCGCCTTCTTTGTAGTCGAAGACATATTCATGAGTCATGGAAGCATAAACAATATAGCCACCGGTTGTATGCACCACGCCTTTCGGCTTACCCGTCGAGCCAGACGTGTAGAGAATGAACAATGGATCTTCTGCTGCCATTGGTTCTGGCTCGCACACATCCGAGACCAACACTTCCATCTCATCGAGGCGAAAATCACGACCCTCAACCCATGTGGTCTGATCGCCAGTATGCTGAACCATCAGCAATTTCACACTGTCAGAGCAATGAAGCAGAGCTGCATCCGCATTAGATTTCAAATTGGTTGAACGTCCACCACGTGGTGCATGATCAGCGGTAATAAGCACCTTCGCGCCGCAATCATTGACGCGGTTTGCCAGAGCATCAGGCGAGAAACCTGCAAATACGATAGAATGGATGGCACCAATACGTGCGCACGCCAACATGGCGTAAGCGGCTTCCGGGATCATCGGCATATAGATTATTGCGCGATCGCCTTTGCGTAGACCCATGTGCTTCAAAACATTTGCAAACTTACTGACACGCGTATGCAATTCTCTATATGTGATGTGCTTGGCAGGCGTATCGGGACTGTCTGCTTCCCAGATTATTGCGGTTTGATCACCACGAGTCGCCAAATGTCTATCCACACAATTCGCAGAAACATTCAACAGACCATCTTCATACCAGTTGACGGACACATTCTCGTAATCGAAGGACGTATTTTTGACCTTGGTATAAGGCTTTATCCAGTCAATCCGCTTGCCATGTTCGCCCCAAAAAGCCTCAGGGTCATTCACAGATGCCTGATACATCTCCTGATATTTGTCATTGTTGATATGGGCCGATTTGGCCCATGCATCAGGAACGGGATGCAGATCAGTATCGCTCATGCGATGTCCTCCCAGACATAATTTATGAAGGTGGTTCTTGCTGGTTGCCATTATGCAAAGCTACGCGCCAGAATCCAGTCACCTTGACTGAAACTTTGGTAGGGCAACTTTCGTTGAGTCTGAATCCGGCAAATGGGCGATTAAAGTCCACCCATTTTGCAAACTAAGGCCCATTCTTCCTCGCGAACCGGTTGCACGGATAGACGCATGGATTTCACCAGAGCCATTTCGGAAAGTTCTGGAGTAGCCTTTACGTCCGCGAGCGTTACCGGCTTTGGAAAGTCTTTCACGGCCTTGATATCTACGCACTCCCAACGTGAATCATCTGTAGTGGTGTCCGGGTGGATTTCGTTACAGACCTCAACAATGCCGACAACTTCTTTGCCCTCATTGGAATGATAGAAAAAACCCTGATCACCAATTTTCATGTCACGCATAAAATTACGAGCTTGGTAATTGCGAATGCCATCCCATTCTTCGCCGACTTCGCCCTTTGCTTTTTGCTGTTCCCAGGACCATTTGAAAGGTTCAGATTTGAAAAGCCAGTAGGCCATTAGGTTCTCCCGGATTCCGATGTTTTACGCGGATGGTGCGCCGATTGCCCAATTATAGGCATGCAACTCTACACTGGCGAATAGCCCTGCCTTGGCATAAGGGTCATTTTTGATCAGCTCGGCTGCGGCAACCTTGCTATCAGCTTCCAGGATCAACATCGAGCCAATCATGGTTTCGCCGTCTTCAGCCAACAATGGCCCGGCTACATGAAACGTGTTGGCTTTGAGCCACGCCACGTGATCAGGGCGGTTCGTTGCACGAACTTCTGTATGGTTTGGCTTATCTTTTGCGTAAATTACGAAATACATGTGTTTTCCAATTAATCTGATGTGGAAGCCGCAGTCAGGCTTGCAGCTTTTCTGTTTTTAGTGGCCGATCCAACAAACGATGAATCGCGGCATCAATTTCGATTTTTCTGTCTAGTATATCTGATACGGTTTGAAGGATCGGCAGATCAAGGTTTTTCGCGCGTGCCGTTGATGCGGCTATCCGCGCAGTAAACGCACCTTCAGCCAAAGGGATACGCCCTTCGAGCGCATCATCAATACTCAATTCTTTTGCGCCGAGCCCAAAACCGAAAGAAAAATTACGCGATTTCTGGCTGGAACAAGTCAGAACAAGATCGCCAAACCCTGAAAGCCCCATAAATGTTTCCGCCTCGGCACCATAAGCAACGCCAAAGCGAACCATTTCTGAAAATCCACGCGCCATTAGGGCCGCGCCAGCACTTGCTCCCAAACCGCTACCAGCGGCAATTCCGCAGCAAACGGCTGTCACGTTTTTAAGCGCACCACCGACCTCAACACCGATGAGGTCATCACTCGCGTAGGGCCGAAACAATGGGCTTGCAAAAAGTTGGCAAAGGGATTGTGACAACTTCATTGTATTTGATGCCAGAGTGACGGCAGTTGGTTTACCGGCAACAACGTCCATCGCAAAGCTGGGTCCCGACAATGCTGCGATTACCTGATCGCCTCTTACATCACGGATAGTTTCTGCAGGTAATTGTCCAGTTCTTTGTTCAATCCCCTTTGCGCATAAAACAAGTGGCTTTTCTGCAGGCCAATATTTCATGAGTTCAGCATATACAATGCGTAATTGCTGTGTCGGAATAACGATCAGCAACACATCACACTCACTAAGCTGGTCAAAATCATCTACTGCAATCAGCTGAGAGGGTAAGTTCACACCTGGCAGATAACGCTTGTTTTCCTTCATCTTGTTTATGCTTTTGATCGCAGCTGCATCTCGCGCCCAGATTTTGGTATCCGCGCCGGCATTGATTGCCACAACAGCAAGCGCAGTACCCCACGCACCGCCACCTATGACACCAATTTTTGCAGCGCTGGTCATACTTTGGCTCCAGCCTTGCCATGTCCGATGACGGTTTTTGCGGTTTCATCCAGAGGCCAGCGTGCTCGTGGAGCCAATGAAAAATCGTGACTTTCGCCTCTGGCGAACCTTTCCAGCCCAGCCCAAGCAATCATAGCTCCATTATCGCCGCACAATTTCAATGGCGGCGCGGCCATCGTCGTGCCAAGTCTGTCGGCGATGGTTGCAAGGCGCGCCCGCAAAACAGTATTGGCCGCGACGCCACCAGCAACAACCAAGGGCAAAGATCTGCCTTTTAGCGCCGTTTGCACATCTTCATGTGAACTTGCCAAATCATAAGCTCGGGTCAAACGGTCTTCAACAACGTCTGCCACGGTCTTTTGGAAACTGGCGCAAATATCTGCAACATTTTGTTCGGTCAACCCGCCATTTTCTGCCAACGTCTGTGCTTGTTGGCGGACGGCAGTCTTCAGCCCAGAGAATGAAAAGTTGGGCGGCATTTTCCCCCGCAGTGGAATTGGAAATCTAAACCGTGTCGGATCACCCTTTTCCGCAGCGCACTCAACTGCTGGCCCACCGGGATATCCAAGACCAAGCAACTTTGCTGTTTTATCGAAAGCTTCGCCCAACGCATCGTCGATGGTTGTTCCAAGGCGGGTGTAGTTGCCGACACCGGCAATTAACAGGATTTGGGAATGCCCACCGGATACGAGCAACAAAAGATAAGGAAATGTGAGACCATCGCTTAGACGTGCTGTCAGCGCATGACCCTCCAGATGATTGACACCGAGATAGGGAAGACCATGCGCCAGCGACAATGTTTTCGCACTCATCAGGCCGACAATCAGCCCTCCAATCAAGCCAGGACCGGACGTTACAGCCACCGCATCCAAATTTAAAAAGGTGGAATCAGCTTCTTTCATGGCCGCCATTATAACGCTGTCGATCGCTGTTACGTGCGCGCGTGCCGCGATTTCTGGCACAACCCCCCCAAAGGCTGCGTGGTCAGGTTGACTTAGCACCACGTTAGACAAAACATCGCCGTGCGGCACGCCTTGGGCATCAATGTGCCCTTCCACAACAGCGGCGGCGGTTTCATCACAACTGGTTTCGATGCCGAGTAGGCGCATAAATGAGATCCGGGTAGAACAGCACTGATCCAAGATAGCGCTTGGGACAACTGTCACAATAGTCTATGCAACAACGCGAATATGTATTTTAACAAGTGCGCTGTCACCTAGCATCCCCTGTCATGACCCTGCAAACAAAAGCTGATACACAAAACAATCTTACTTCGTTGCGCCCAACGCCAACTAGCCCGCTACGTATTGGTACACGCGGCAGTCCGCTGGCATTGGCTCAAGCTAAAGAGTTGCGTGGCCGCTTAATGATTGCGCATAATCTCAGCGAAGACTGCTTCGCTATCGAAGTGATAAGCACAGCTGGTGATCGAATTCAGGATCGCGCGCTCAGTGAGTTGGGTGGCAAAGGCTTATTTACGCAGGAAATTGAAGATCGGCTGCTTTCAGGTGATCTGGATTTGGCGGTGCACTCATCCAAAGACATGCCGACGGTTCTACCAGATGGGCTAGAACTCTCTACCTTTATGCCACGTGAAGACCCTAGCGATGCTTTCATAAGCCTTACCGCTTCGCGCCTTGAGGATTTACCCCAAGGTGCCGTGGTAGGCTCAGCAAGTTTACGCCGTCAGGCCATGGTGCGCCGTTTACGTCCAGATCTAAAACTGGTCAATTTTCGGGGTAACGTTGAAACCCGGTTAACGAAACTGGCCGATGGCAAAGTGGATGCCACCCTATTGGCCACCGCTGGTCTAAACCGGCTTGGCCTTTCGAAGCACATTACATCTACTTTGCAGCCAGACAGTTTTGTCCCTGCAGTTGGCCAAGGCGCTGTGTGCATTGAAGTTCGCAGCACTGCGGCAGACGTAAAAGCATTTTTGGACATAATCCATCACCGTGACACGGCGTTATGCCTTTTGGCCGAGCGTGCGTTTCTACGCGAGTTGGATGGGTCTTGCCGCACGCCGATTGCAGGACATGCCAAATTGATAGATGCGGACATGCAGTTTCATGGCATGGTATTGTCTGTAGATGGACAAGAGGCACATGAAGTATTTGCCTCATTGAACAGTCCGGATGAACCGAGTGCTATTGCTATGGGTCAGCAGGCTGGAGAGGACATTCGAGATGTTGCTGGCGAGGCATTTCTTACAGAAATTCTCAAAACACCAGCAACACTGGAAACGCGCTAGTTTTCTGACAAATGGGAGCCGAACACTCGCATGGAAAAAAGCTATCCCTCAATCAGTAAGCCATGTATTTGGGTGACAAGACCAGAGCCACATGCCAGCGCTCATGCAGAAATGCTGGAAGCCAGAGGTCTCGGTGCGACCATCAGCCCAGTCCTCAAAATTGAACCATTGCCTTTGCCCGCAACTGTACCGATACACTTTACAATCTGCGACGCTCTTTTGGTCAGCAGTCAGAATGCACTCACTCATTTGCCAGAGAAATGGATAAAGCAATTCCAATCATGGCCATTGTTCGTGTCGGGACAGGCTACACATGATCTTGCGCTTGAACTGGGATTTTCTAATGTTAGTGCATCAACGGGAAATGGCAGCCGTGGCATGTTGGAACTGATCAAAGCCAGTTTCAATGAAGGCAAAATTGCAGCTCAGGCAAAATTGCTTTATCTTGCCGGCACTCTCAGGACCCCATTCCTTGAAGCCTCAATGCCCGACAACATCTCAATAGTAGTTGCTGAAGTATATAACACAAAATTTACATCGGGTATTGCCGCTGACACCCTGGCAGCAATTGATAATGAGCAAGTGGTGGCGACAACTTTATTTTCCAGCCGATCTGCAATGCATACAGCAACCTTGTTGCAGAGATTACCGAAAATGCAGGCAGAGAAATCTCAGCAAACCATTCTGGCCGTTTGTATTTCTCAATCTGTCGAAAAGGTCGCACGTGAACAAGGATTTCTAAAAACGTGCATTTCTGACTCAGAATCTAGTGAATCCGTAATAGATAAGTTAGTTGATCAACTTAAAAATCATTACATTTAACTAATTTTACAATCAATTGCAGGAAACACACCTACGCTTGCTTGTGATGAATAAATTCCCCTGCTTATAGTGCAACGAACAGGCCTCAATGGCCAATGACAGATTTCTGATCCGTCGCGCAGAAGGGAAAAATTAGCATGGTAAAACCACCGCAACGCCCAACGCCAAAAACCGGCGCGCAAAATCCAAGCACTTCGGGTGGCGGAACTGCCAAAAGTGGCGCGGCTGCGAACAACAATCCAAAGTCCCGCACATCCACACAAGCCTCGGCAAAACGCGCTGCACCAACCAGCGCGGCTATTCCGGATGCAAAGCTGACGCCTAAGCCAACCACCATCGACCTCAAAGCCAATGAAGTAAAAAAGTCAGCATCTTCTTCGGCTGCCGGCGCCGGCACTTCCAGTGGAAACAAAGCCAGCTCGACGACGGATCCCAAAAAATCAGAGCCCGTGAAAAAGTCAACGACAACCGCCGCTCCGACCCCAACTGAGAAAAGATCAGCATCTTCTGCCAGCACCGCTAAATCTTCAGCGTCCAGTTCCAGCACTGCCTCGAATACAAAGGCCGTAGCACCAAAAGATCAGAGCCGAGGTGGAACAAAGTTTCTGGCACTATTGCTAGCCGGGGTCGTCGGCGGAATTGTAGCACTGCTGGGAGCATTTGCGCTTTTAGGTTCTGGCGCTATTTCTGGCCTTCTAGCCGGCGAAAAAGATGATCAACCGGATGAAACACAGGTTCAAGTTGGAGAATTATCCAATGATGTTTCCGGATTAACAGATCGCATTAATAAGCTTCAAGACTCACTGGACGAAACCATCGCTTCTCAAAATCTGGAAATACCAGATTTAAGCGGACCTTTGGCCGTCATCGAGGAAGAGATTTCCGCCGTTCAATCTCAAATGAACGAACTCATTTCTGCGGATAATATGGCAGACAATACTGATGATGAAACTCTATCAGCGATGCAAACCAAGATCGAGGCCAATGCTTCTGAAAGTTCAGAAAAACTAACAGCGCTGAGTGACCAGCTTTCTGACTTAACAGCTCGCCAAGCGACACTTGAAAACTCAGTCACTGCCGGTGACGCGGGTGAAGCTCCTGCCTTGGCAGCACTTGAACAACGACTTGCTGCACTATCGGATTCGCAACAAGCTCAGGGAGCACTTGTGTCTCCTGCCGTACGCGAAGAATTGAGTACACTGGAAGAAGAGCTTCAAAAGCTGCAGATACAAATGGCTGTGATGGAAAACCTGCAACTCATCACTGAAGCCCAACAGACAGAAATAATTGAACTGTCTACGGCGGTCACGACGGTTGCACAAAAAACCGACAGACTTGAAGCCTCTGCAGCCGAAGAGCCTGCTTCGGAAAGCGCCCTTATGCTTGGTTCAAAATTAGCTTATCTGCAAAGCGCTTTGAGCGATGCAACAACGAAAGGCGTTCCGTTTGTTGGCCTTTTGGCAGAAGCAACAGCTCTTTTGGCGACAACTGACAGCTCGGTGGAATTACCTGAAAGCCTTATGCAATCGGCGACGACCGGGGTGTTGCCACTCAGTGTATTGGCGACCCAAATTGATGCTGCTCGCGCGGAATTTCATGTAGCACTATCTGGACCTGAAGAACAGAATGCCAACGAAGCTACTGGGGACGATGATAGCGGAGTTAGCGCAGATGGCGTGTTAAAAGGTATAATTAAGGGCGCACAAAGCCTAGTGACCATTCGTAGTGTCGAACCGCCTTTTGAACCTGAGCCTGCCGATCCCATCTCTGCACTTCTGGCGGATGCCGCTTCGGCAGCCCGCAGTGCTAATCTAATGGGTTTGTCGGAAAAACTCGACGCGTTGGCCGCATTAAATCCTACAACCGCGGTGTTCAAGGACAGCCTCTTTAGCTGGCAAGAGCAGACTAAGCATCATCAAAACCTGAACGCTCTGAGCAGCCAAATTGGCAAGATGCAGCAAATGATTTGGGCGCAAGCCGGTGCAGGAGAACGTCCATGATCCGCGTATTTTTTATTGTTGCTGTCTTTATGGCATTTGCCGCTGGATTCGCCTGGTTGGCAGATAATCCAGGGAATGTTCAGTTTACCTGGGGTGGTCGCGAAATTGAAACCAGCCTAATGGTGTTTGCCATCGGTTTTGTTGGACTAATGTTAGTGATTGGCATTATCTGGTCGATCATTCGCACTATCTGGCGTTCGCCACATATGCTCATGGGATACTTCTCTTCTCGCCGCCGCGACAAAGGCTACAATGCGTTGTCTACCGGGCTCGTTGCGGTTGGCGAAGGTGATGCAAAACGTGCTCAAAAAGCAGCTAGTGACGCCAAGAGGTTTCTGAATGATGCGCCATTGGCCATGTTGTTGAAGGCACAGGCCGCACAATTGGCAGGCCAACATGAGACGGCTCGTAAAACGTTCCATGCGATGCTGGATGAACCAGAAACCAAATTGTTGGGATTGCGTGGATTGTTTATGGAGGCTGAACGCACCAACGATCCAGCAGCTGCACTACAACTTGCTATGGGCGCCATGGAAGAAGCGACTAAACATTCCGGCCGCCCAAGCGATGAAGCAACTGTGGCGAGTTGGGCAGGCCCAGCGGTTCTCAGATACCAGTCAGCGGCGCATGACTGGGATGGAGCCCTTAAAACAATTTCGGCAAATAACGCCGCAGGGCTGATTGACCGCAAAGAGGTTAAACGCAGACGTGCTGTTGTTCTGGTTGCCAAAGCTCTTGGTATGGAAGATGGCGAGCCGCAAGAAGCAAAGCTTGCAGCGCTGGAAGCTCACAAGCTTGCACCGGAATTAATCCCGGCGGCAGTTGTGGCGGGCCGTGTGCTTTCTCGCCTCGGTGAACTACGCCGTGCCATTAAAACGCTGGAATCAACTTGGAAATTGAGCCCACACCCTGATCTTGCAGAAGCCTATGCACATGTGAGACCAGGCGATTCACCACGCGATCGTGTGAAGCGAATCAAGACCCTCACTCGTCTGTCGCCGGAACATTTGGAAAGCGCAATAGCGTTGGCTAAAACATCAATCGAGGCACAGGATTGGGAAACCGCACGTTCTGCGCTCCGGCCACATTTAGCTATGCCAACCCAACGTGCCTGCTTGCTAATGGCAGATATTGAAGAAGGTGAGCACGGGGATAAAGGACGCGTTCGGGAATGGCTGGCAAAAGCTGTTCATGCAGCGCCTGACCCTGTTTGGGTCGCGGATGGCGTTGTTTCAGATCATTGGGCACCAGTGTCCCCGGTCTCAGGGATGTTGGATGTATATGAATGGACCGTGCCGCGCTCAGCACTTGGCAAAGCCACTGTGACAATCAGTGAAAATGATGTTCTTTTGGCACCATTGGAGCTTGAGGCACCTACGCCGCCTGAAGATCCTCCAGTTGCTGTTGTAATGGTACCGCCGGCGCCGGAGCCAGAGGCAATTGTAGAACCAGAAACCCCAAAGGAGCCTGATCCTGTTGTTGTAGTTGATATTCCAAAAGCTGAAGAAGAGCCTGCCAACGAAGAAGCTTCAGATGTTCCGCCAGTGGAAGCAGGAGCTAATGGCTCGGATAAAAACACTGACGACGACGTCGATACACCAGCTCAATCGGCAATTATCGAGGGTTCAGATGAGGGAGCTACGAAAGATAAAGAGGGAGATCTTGAAAATAAGGACGAACCCAACTTCATTAAGCCTGAGAACATGAGACCTCGTCCAGATGATCCTGGCATGCCTGTAGAAGATGACGGAAGCGACAAACGCTTTAAACTATTTTAAGGCAAAAATTTCATGTCTGGAGACGGTAAGAACACAGCTGCTTTTGCTAAGGTAAAATTTCCCGCCGACACAGTGCTTGACCGGCTTGGGCGGTGGGTTGCTGGCCGCCTGCGTTCGGAATCCTCTGGGTACAAACCATATACGCCATCGGACACTGACACCCTAGAAAGTATTATGCTGCCGGGTGATATTCTCCTTGTTGAAGGAAATCAAAAGGTCTCTGCCGCAATAAAATACCTGACACAAAGCACCTGGTCTCATGCGGCGCTTTATGTCGGCAATGCGGTGGACAAGCGCGAGCCAGATGGTGAAAGGCACCGTCTGATCGAAGTCAATCTCGGTGAAGGTTGTGTCACCACGCCATTGTCAAAATACAGCGATTTTAACACCCGAATCTGCAGACCCGTAGGACTTGTTAAGAAGGATACGGATCGCGTTATATCCTACATGATCAAGCGGATCGGTTTGAAATATGATCTGAAAAATATCTTTGATATGCTGCGCTATTTTTTTCCGACACCGCCAGTTCCTGTCCGCTGGAGACGAAGGATGTTGGCTCTGGGATCAGGGGATCCAACGCGTGCAATCTGTTCAACCCTTATCGCACAGGCATTTCAAGAAGTACGGTATCCAATCCTGCCACGCGTTGAGCTTGTAACTGATCATGCGGTGACACGAGATTGGCGCGGAAAGCATATGTATTACACGCGTAGAGAAATCCTACACATTCGTCACCACTCCCTTTTCGCACCGCGAGACTTTGATCTATCTCCGTATTTTGCCGTCATCAAACCAACCATTGAAAAGGGATTTAACTACAGAACGCTTCAATGGGGAGAGCCTCCGGAAGCAACGGGTAATACCTCCAATCAAGGTAATGACGGCGACCGCGATAGCTGATCTTGCAATTGTAATGCGCTGTTGGACTGCTAATCTCTACAACACACCAAATAATGATGCACTGCTTCTCGAAGAACGTTTCTAACAAAAGCACTGCTTCAATTGCATAAGCTTCAATCATTGTAACACTGGCGCTCGATCAAGACATTCGTCGTAATTGCAAAAATGACCCTAGTTGTTACCGCTCGAAAAATGAAAAAACGACGTGAACTCAGCTATTGGAACTACTATGACAAAGAAAATCACACCATTTCATCTTGCTTACCCGGCCACTGATCTGGTCGCGGCAGCAAATTTTTTTGAAAATATACTTGGCTGCAAGCGAGGTCGCGAAGCGGAGACATGGGTGGATTTTGATCTATACGGCCACCAACTATCCTTGCATCAAGGCCGTTCAATGATGACCAGAGGCGGGACAGGTGCGGTTGATAACAAGAAGGTTCCTATGCCACATTTCGGCGTTGTTCTGGCTTGGGAAGACTGGCATGCATTGGTTGACAGGCTAACGGCTGCAAACACTAAATTTCGACTAGAGCCACAAATACGCTTTGAAGGAGATCCGGGTGAACAGGGCACGTTCTTTGTAGACGCTCCCGGCGATATTGCTTTGGAATTCAAAACCTTCAAAGATTTTGAAATGGTCTTTGCCAGCTGATAAGTAAAACGCTCGTGAATTTTGAGAGTTAACTTAGAATCCGCGACTGTTGATTGTTGATGGCGCAGAGCTAACAACGCGTGTACTATTGTTCTGAACTTCATACACTGCCATTGCCCGCGTGTTCGTTCCATCGGCATTGAAGCGGAAGACGCCATCGACCCCAGCAAACCCATCTGTATTTGTTAAAACGCGCGAGCTAAATTTCTCATTCCCGAAGCGGGCTGTAAGACCTGCTGCCAAGATGGTCGCATCATAGGCAAGGGATGCATTGCGAGGTGGCTGGGTGCCATAGGCCTGCTTATATTTGGCAGCAAACTGGCTGAACCTGTTGTTTGGTGCAGACGCATATATGGCACCGCGCAACGCTGGCTCGCGATAAATTTTTGGATCATCCCATTGGCCGGAACCCATGAACAAGACACGTGGCGAACGAATACCGCCTGCTGAAAGCAATTGCGCCATATAAGTTACTGCGTCAGCGCTATCCGGCATGAAGACACCATCGATGCTGCTAGAGAGCTTTGTAACTTCACCAACCTTTTGTTGCATCGATGTCCGATCAAGCGCGTAACGCTCGATGGTTGCAACACGAATGCCAAAATTTGCCGCTGCTTCACGGAATAGACCTTCGTAAATTAAACCGGTTTGTGTGTTTGGTACCAAAACAGCGAAGGACTTTTTACCTTTTTGTGCTGCATAGGCTGCTGCGCGATAAACTTGGTCACGAGGCAAGAATCCCATCAGATAGGCACCACGTGTGGCGATCTCTGTGCGCGTTGAAAATGAAATAACCGGAACTGATCGTGGGGCAGCTAAAGCCGTCACCGGACGCACTGCATCACCAAAAACCGGACCGAGAATCAATTCAGCGCCTTGAGACAAAGCAGAATTAGCAGCTGCTTGTGCGCCTTGAGGTGTTCCTTGCGTATCCTTGACTAGGACCTGAATATTAGCATTTGGGAAATCTCGAATGGCCAATGCGGCCGCGTTCTTGAAAGAAGTTCCAACAGTGCCTGCATTGCCTGTAGCAGTTTGTGGCACTAGAAGCGCAACGCGAACGGACCCAGTACCAATGACTTCACCGCTTGGACTTTGCGTAAGGCCACCCAATTGTTGACCCGGCCGTTGAAAGCCAGGAAAGCCACCACCGCTGAAATTACTGGGTACACATGCGCTAAGCACGGCAGCCGCAGCTGCGATCGCTCCGATACGCAACGTGCGACGGCGAGTTATTATAAAAAGGGCCATTGGCAACACCATACTTCTTTTGAGGCCTGCATGTATTCTGATGCTCATTATGAGATCAGCAACCATACTCTATTGGGGACCTGCGCTTGTCTTTTACGTCAAAAACACAGCAAAAGTGAACACAACAAGGCAAATCGACGATTATTTATTGTCAGTATGCCCTGTTTCTCTCCCCAAAGTTCAGCAAACTTATGTAACTTTAGCAAATATCTCTTAACCAAGGATTGCCAACCAGATTGGTTCTCCTGCGTGAATCATAACAGGCAAAGGGCCTTGTTGGCGATTTTAAAGGAATACCATGACGCAAGTAGCAGATGACACAGCGCCTTCCATTGGGTTTTCCATTAACGGCCATGCATTGTGCGCTCCGCGTCTTGAACCTGGACTATATCTTGTTTCCACACCAATTGGACATTTGAAAGATATTACACTGCGCGCCCTGGAGACCCTAGCTGCTAGTAGTCTGATTGCTTGTGAGGATACCCGTGTCAGCCGTGTGCTGTTATCACACTATGGTGTATCCGTTCCCCTTATGACCTATCATGAGCACAATGCGGATGAAGCCGGCGCAAAAATATTAAGCGCCTTGGAAAGTGGTCCGGTATCATTAATCAGCGATGCAGGCACGCCGTTAATTTCCGATCCAGGCAGCCGATTGGTTTCACAAGTTCTAGAGGCTGATTACAACATTATCGCGATTCCCGGTGCATCAGCGGTTCTGACAGCTTTGGTGACAGCAGGTTTAGGTGATACCCAGTTTTTCTTTGCTGGATTCCTTCCAGTCAAGGAAAAGGCACGGGTAGATGCATTGCAAGCACTTAAAGCAACGAATGCAACACTGGTTTTCTATGAAAGCCCCAAACGAATTGCCGCGACACTCTCTAGCGCCACAAAAGTACTAGGGGCGGACAGGCAGGCTGTTATTGGCCGAGAGTTAACAAAGCGGTTTGAGACATTTTATCGCGGAACACTTGAGAGCCTTTCCAATGAATTTGCGGAAGCAGCAACGCCCAAGGGGGAAATTGTTTTACTCATCGGACGAGGCGACCAAGATGACGATGCATTTGATCTAGATGGAGAACTAAAAAAGCGCCTTTCAAAAGTTAGCCTGAAACAAGCGGTTGAAGATGTCGGCCAGGTCAGTGGACTACCACGGCGCCAAATATATCAACGCGCACTACAAATCAGAGATGGCGAATGAGCGGGACCGGCAGCCGACGACAGGCAGAACGTCGCGGACATCGTGCCGAGCAAATTGCATCGGTTTACCTACGGACGAAAGGGTTTGGAATTATCCAAACACGCTTCAAGACGCCTGTCGGAGAAATTGACCTTGTTGCCCGGCGTTCCCGGCTCATTGTATTTGTAGAAGTTAAATGGCGCCGAAAGATAGAAGATGCTTTAGCGGCTGTGCATCGACCCGCACAGGTTAGAATTGCCCGTGCTGCTGGTCATTTCAATGCAATGTACCCTGAATTTTCATCGTATTATCAAAGGTTTGATGTTATAGTACTTGCGCCGCGGCGTTGGCCGATCCATTTGAAACAGGCTTTCAACGCTCCCGATCTATTCTGAGGTAATTTCATGTCACTCCGTGTAGCGGTCCAGATGGACCACATTTCAACTATTCAAATTGGTGGCGATTCTACCTTTGCTGTGCTGTTGGAAGCAGCCAAGCGAGGACATATTCTCTACCATTATGTGCCAAATCAGCTGATGTTGCTTGATGGCAAAGTTTTGGCTCGTGTGGCCCCAGTAACAGTGCAAGATGTTGAGGGTGATCATTTTAAACTGGGAACTGAAGAGACTATCCCGCTAAAAGAAATGGATGTTGTGCTTCTACGTCAGGATCCACCGTTTGACATGAATTACATCACGTCAACACATCTTCTGGAACGTGTTCATCCACACACTCTGGTCGTGAACGACCCCGCCAATGTAAGAAATGCGCCAGAGAAGATCTTCGTTACTGAATTTCCAGACCTCATGCCAAAAACGCTAATATCTCGAAACGCGGATGATATTCGCGCATTCCGCGAAGATGTTGGCGATATAATTTTGAAGCCCTTGTACGGCAATGGTGGTGCAGGTGTATTCCGTTTGAGATCAGATGATCAGAACTTGGCCTCCTTGTTGGAAATGTTCGATCAAACATTTCCAGAACCATTTATGGTTCAACAATATCTGCCAGATGTTCGTGCCGGTGATAAGCGCATAATTTTAGTAGACGGCAAAGCCGTTGGCGCAATTAATCGTGTGCCCGCCGAAGGTGAAGCACGTTCCAATATGCATGTCGGTGGGCGCGCAGAAGCCATTGGCATGACAGCACGGGAACATGAAATTTGTGAGCGAATTGGCCCATCGCTGAAAGAGCGCGGTTTTATTTTTGTTGGCATCGATGTCATTGGTGATTACATGACGGAAATCAACGTCACCTCACCAACTGGCATTCGCGAAGTAAAGAAATTCGGTGGGGCAGACATCTCTGCTCTCATCTGGGATGCGATAGAAGCAAGCCGTTGATCGTCCAACATCATATATAGGCAGTTTTACCGTCTATTAGTTTTTCATCTTTCTTGCAAACATAGGTTGTTTGGAAGAGAGAAATTCTGGTTATGGTTGCTCATGTCACAACGGTTAGTTTTCAAGGTATTGAGGCTGTGCCGGTTGACGTACAAGTGCTTTTGGCACCAGGCCTCCCGAATTTCACCATTGTAGGGCTACCTGACAAAGCAGTTGCTGAGAGTCGGGAGCGCGTTCGCGCAGCCTTACACGCCTCAGGGCTCTCATTGCCGCCAAGGCGGATCACCGTAAATCTTGCGCCTGCTGATCTACCAAAAGAAGGCAGCCATTATGATTTGCCAATCGCTCTGGGACTTATGGCTGCCATTGGTGCGGTGCCTGCTGAATTTTTAAGTCGCTTTGTTGTTTTAGGCGAACTGGCGCTAGACGGAAGTGTTTCTGCTGTAACAGGTGCCCTGCCGGCCGCAATTGCCGCTAATATTATGAATAAGGGACTGATTTGCCCTGCTTCAAGCGGCCGAGAGGCTGCTTGGGCTAGCAATGAGCTAGAGATTTTAGCTCCGAAAAATCTTTTGCAATTGGCCAACCATTTCAAGGGATCCCAAGTTCTATCCAACCCTGCACCGGCAGTGCATGGCGAAACAGACGATCTTCCAGACCTACAAGATATAATGGGCCAAGAAACGGCTCGCAGAGCCTTGGAGGTTGCCGCCGCCGGTGGACACAATATGCTCATGGTCGGCCCACCAGGTGCTGGAAAATCTATGTTGGCGGCCCGTTTACCTTCAATTTTGCCACCATTGGCGCCCAAAGAGCTTTTGGAAGTTTCCATGATTGGTTCAATTGCCGGAAATTTGTCAGCTAGTGGATTATCGAATCGCCGTCCGTTTCGCGAACCACACCATTCAGCCTCCATGGCATCAATGGTTGGTGGCGGCATCCGCGCCAAACCCGGAGAGGTATCATTGGCGCACAACGGCATACTATTCTTAGATGAATTGCCAGAGTTCTCACCACAAGTTTTAGACAGCTTGCGACAACCTTTGGAACGCGGAGAAACATCCATAGCACGTGTAAATTACCGGCTGACCTTCCCTTCCAGATTTCAACTCGTTGCTGCTATGAATCCATGCAGATGCGGAAAGGCGGGCGAGCCGGGGTTTAAATGTGCACGTGGTCCACGTTGTGCGAGTGACTATCAGGCGCGCGTTTCTGGACCGTTGCTTGATCGTATCGACATACGAATTTCTGTGCCTGCCGTTTCAGCAATTCATTTGATTGAGCCAAAGCCAAGCGAATCTAGCGCCAAAGTCGCGAAGCGCGTGACGCAGGTACGAATTTTGCAAGCCCAACGATTTGCAGCCCTTGGTCAACCAGACGTACTGACAGTTGCTCATGCCTCGGCCGATTTGATGCAACACATTGCAGTTCCAGATAGCGCTGGTATGGAGCTTCTTAAGAATGCAGCTGAAGCCATGAAGCTCAGTGCTCGTGGGTATCATAGGGTTTTAAAAATTGCGCGAACCCTGGCAGATTTGGACGAATCAGAGAATTTAGGGCGTATTCACTTAGCTGAAGCCCTCAGCTATCGAATGATCGGCGATACCAATATCGAATTGGCGTAGTATCCAACGTAAATTTCTAATACGAACAGACGGCTTGGTGGTAACTGTCATCTAATTGTTCGAAAAATGTGGTCAAAGTTGTTTGAGGGCGCAAATCTGTGCCTATATGAAAGCGAATGAGCTAACTAATAGATCCATCTCCGATGACGGAGGTCTTGGAAAGGTTCACAGAATTGATGATCCCGGCCCTGCCTATTTCTTCCTTTGCTTGGCAAAAGCTGCGAGCGGGCTCTAGAGCCGCTTCTGGTATTCTTTCCAACCGATCATTGAGTTCAAATGTACCTTCTGCCATTAAGATTGGCGGGCGCATAGGCAATTTGGAAGTTCGTCTAGCTAGAACACCAAGAGAATTGCGAAAAGCACAGTCATTGCGTTACAAGGTATTCTATCATGAAACGGCGGCGCGGGCTGATACAAAGACGCGGCTGTTTCGGCGGGATAAAGATCGTTTCGATCAAATTTGTGACCATCTTCTGGTTTTAGATCACGATGTACTTACAGCCCGAAAAAATCCAAAAATTGTCGGTACTTACCGTCTCCTACGACAGGAAATTGCCGCTAAACATAATGGATTCTATACAGCTGAAGAATTTGCAATCGAGTCGCTTCTAACGCGCCATTCTCAACAAATTTTTTTAGAGCTTGGCCGTTCTTGCGTGCTGCCTGCCTATCGTGGCAGCCGAACGGTTGAACTGCTTTGGCACGGGATCTGGTCCTATGTTTTGGCCCATAAGATCGATGTAATGTTTGGCTGCGCATCCTTCTCAGGAACTGAGCCAAATGAAAACGCGCTTGCACTATCCTTCTTACACCACCACGCAATTGCTGAAGAGGAGTGGGCTGTTAAAGCCCTACCATCCCGAAGCATAAGAATGGATATTTTACCCAAGGCTGATGTTTCCGCACGAGATGCACTGCGGAATCTTCCACCGCTAGTAAAAGGCTATTTGCGATTAGGAGCTAAAATTGGTAACGGCGCCGTGATTGACCATCAATTTGGCACGACAGATATCCTCATCATTTTACCAATATCAAAAATTGATCAGCGTTACATCAAGCACTATGGTGCGGAAGCAGATCGATTTGCTGCGTAAGAACCGATCGATTCGGAAGCGTTTACAACCAACTCCTGCGAGATAATCCTTACGGGAAAGCGCGACAAACAAGCCAGAAACGGTTAATAGAGATCCGTCACCCTTCAAGAGACCTTTAAAAACCCGCATGGCAAAACCGCCAATTTCAAATACACTTCGAGCAAATGCACGAACCCCCAATATTGGGGGTAAACGCGCAGACAATCGTGTTAGGTCGACATTTGCACTCGACACGCTTGAACCTGCTCAATCCGCTTTAGATTTACGTCCTGTCCTACTGGTAATTGGAATTTTAACCGTAATTCTCGGTGTTACCATGATGGCACCTGCCATTGTGGATGCAGCTCTTGGAAATGCTGATTGGAAGAGCTTTTTCATAGCGTCAGTCATCACCACACTTATTGGTCTTGGACTATGGCTTGCAACGCGAGGAACAGTTAGAGGCCTTGGCATCCGCCAAGCGTTTTTGATGACTGTAGCTGCGTGGGTTGCGCTAGCCACGTTTGGGGCTCTGCCGATTTACTTGTCTGGTGTCGTGCCCACATTCACAGATGCTCTTTTTGAGGCAATGTCCGGCCTTACCACAACCGGCGCTACGGTAATAACTCATTTGGATTCTACCCCGCCGGGGATTTTATTCTGGCGCGCTATTTTGCAATGGCTTGGCGGGCTGGGTATCATTGTTATGGCGGTTGCTGTTCTTCCCATGCTGCAAATTGGAGGGATGCAAATCTTTAAGGCCGAAGCCTTTGATACCACAGACGCAATCCTGCCACGTGTCACACAGATCTCTGGGGCCATGACGCTGATTTATATCAGCCTGACTATTTTGTGTGCCTTTTCATATTTCTTTGCAGGAATGAATCTGTCCGATGCGATTTTTCATGCGATGACAACAGTCGCTACGGGCGGATTCTCAACAAAAGATGCGTCACTTGGGCATTTCAATAGCGTCAAAATCGATACTATATGCATTGTCTTTATGATTGCGGGTAGCCTACCATTTTTACTTTGGATTCAAGTGCTTAGAGGTCAATTAAGACCGATGCTAACCGACCAACAGGTTCGTGCATTTTTTGGCTTTTTGCTGATGTTTATTCTGACTATTTGGATTTACGAAACCTGGCGAGGTATTCATTTTGGTTTGGACGGACTCCGCTACGCTGCTTTCAATGTCATTTCGGTAATGACTGGAACTGGATACGCAAATGATGACTACGGCGCATGGGGTCCATTTTCTGTCGCATTGTTTTTTGGGATAACCTTTATTGGTGGCTGCGCTGGATCGACATCGTGCGGTATGAAGGTCTTTCGGATACAAGTGCTGTTCATGGACCTGCGCCAGCATTTAAATCGCCTGGCATTTCCCAATGGCATTTTCATTCGACGTTTTAACGGTCGCCCTATTCCAGCCAGTGTTTCACTAGCTGTGATGGCGTTTTTCTTCCTGTACTTACTCAGCTTTGCAGTCTTGTCAGTGCTTTTGGCTTTAACAGGAGTGGATACATTGACCGCTATTTCAGGTGCCGCAACATCCCTATCAAATGTAGGGCCTGGACTGGGAGAAATTATCGGCCCTTCTGGAAATTTCCAAACCCTCAACATTGCAGCCAAGTGGCTTTTGATATTCGGGATGCTCGTTGGTCGACTGGAGTTCTTTACGATGCTCGTGCTCATTCTGCCGCGGTTTTGGAGATCCTAATATCTCCGTAAATCACACGCCTCAATCGGGTAAAGTCTTCACCAATCCCGATTAGAGCGGGCACAAGAAACAAGACCAGCAAGGTCGCAAATGCCAAACCGAAGACCATTGTGATGGCCATTGGCATCAAAAATTGAGCCTGCAAACTTGTTTCAAAAAGAAGTGGTGCCAAGCCACCAACGGTGCTCAATGATGTCAGAAGCACTGCTCTCAACCGATCTCGACTCGCACCGGTCGCCGCAGACCTTGGACCATCACCGTTAGCGAGTCTTTCATCAAGGCGACTTACCAAAATGATAGAATCGTTCACTAAAATTCCCGATAGACCAAGGAGGCCAATAACAGACAGCACCGTTAAATCATAACCAAGCACCCAATGTCCGAAAACGGTGCCCACAAAGCCAAACGGAATTATCATCATCACGACCAAAGGTCGGGTATAGCTCGCAAACACCCAAGCTAGAATGATGTAAATTACCAGCATGGCTAGACTGGTGCCAAAGCGCAGTTCGCTAAATGATCGCCCTTGCTCTTCAGCACGCCCAGATAATTTATAATCAACACCGTACCGTGTCGCGATTTCCTCTAACCCGTTTGCTTCCAGTTCTTCAAGGATCGCATTTGCGTTTGTGACCTTATCATCGACATCCCCGGTGACAGAGATTGTCGTACGGCCATCCCTGCGTTGAATGGCGGAGAAGCCTTGACGCTCCGTCAGGCTCACAATCTCGCTCAAAGGTACATAGCGCCCGTCTGGGGCACGCATTTCCATTTGTCTTAGCGCCGCAGTTCCCTCAAGCGCACGTCGTTCACTGATACGTATAGAGATCTCTTCTTCACCGTCTGCAAATCTGCGCGCAATAGTGCCCTCAAATGTATTTCTGATTTGCTCGCCAACACTGTCGACCGTAAAACCCAGAGATGCTCCGCGATCTTTCAGCTGCATCACAAGCTCTGGTTTGCCATAAGGCAAATCATCTTCAGCACCACTAACGCCTGGGAATGAATTGACCAGAGTAATTACTTCTGCAGCCGCTGTTTTCAAAACCTGAGGATCATGACCTTTCAGACGAACGTCGATATCACGCCCTGGAGGCCCAGCACGATTGCGCGAGATTGAAAAGCGCTTAAGACCCGGCATTTTTGGAGCAGCAGAACGCCATTCTGAAATGATCTGTGAGGTGCGGATATCCCGGTCTTCCGATGCAGTAAGCTGAATACGGAAGCTGGCAATATTATCACCTCTATTTCGGCCAGAACTACCCAACGTCAGGAAACTAGATCGAATAAGTGCACCGGGCGCAGCCAGTTCCTTTTCCACATCGAAAAGTGCTTTTTCCAGAAGGCGCAAATTTTCCAAAGCATCAGCTTCCGCAATCCCGGCGTTAAACTCGACGCCAGCGCGAATGGATTCAGCTTCTGGAGATGGGAAGAATGTGAATCGCACCTTTCCAGATTGAACAGATGCAATTGCGATAATCATGCAGGCTATTGTCAAAGCTACCGTGATGTAGCGCCCGGCATATGCTGCCTCAGCCATAGAGGCAAATGGGCCTTCCCTGAAACGATCAAAGCCATTGTCGATTGCGTTACGTACACGTGTTCCAGGTCCAATTCGTCCTGACGCACTTGGCCGAGAAACTCGCAATACCATCAATTCAATGATTGCAGCCAACACCAGCGCCAACACTGAGAATAATGCAGTTTTCGCTGAGTTAGACCATGTTCCAACAATCGCCTGAATTTCTCCAATAGCGCCGGATAGAGGAAGGGAGTTCGCTATTGTTAAAACTGAAAGAACGGAAAGAGCGATGAAAATCATCCGCCAATGGGACCACCTTGGCGCACCGGTTTGCGACAAAGAGTGTGCCAAATGACCCGGCAAAATTAGGAAACATTCGATCAAACTTGCGATAAGAACCGCAATTACAACCAACGGCAAAACGCCCATGAATGCGCCAATTGTGCCGCCAAGAAGCAAAATTGGTGCAAAGGCTGCAATTGTCGTCAAAGCAGCAGCAAACACTGGTGTAAGCATACGGCCAGCGCCATTTTCCGCTGCAAGAAACGGCGCATCGCCAGCCTTCAGTCGTGTTTCAGTATGTTCGGCAACCACGATTGCATCATCAACGATAATGCCGAGCATCATGATCAACCCAAACAATGAGAGCATATTGATGGTCTCACCCATCAAATACAGCCCGCCAATTGTAATCAGCATCGCAACTGGAATACCTGCGGCAACCCAAAACGCAGTACGCGCGTTCAGAAACACAAACAGAATTATCAGCACCAGTGCCAAACCAGTACTGCCGTTCTTTACAAGTAGCATTATGCGGTCATTGAGACGCTCAGAGCGCAGGTCATATAGTTGCAGCTTCAGATTTTCTGGAAGGCTAGGTCTCAATTCGGTAAGATAGTTTTGCAAAATGGCTGCGGTCTCGAGCGTATCTTTACCAGAGCCGGTTTGTACAGTCATCTGGATGGCTGCTTCACCATTTGCCAATCCGCGGATATCCGTGCTGTTAAAGCCTGACGATATTTTTCCAATGTCTTGAAGTCTGATCGTCTCTCCGTTTGCGGAAGAACGAAGCGGAAGATTTCGCAACATCGATACATCAGCAGTATCTGCCGTGACACGGAGTTGACGCTCAACAGTACTATCAAGCGTGCCGGATGGCCGGTCACGAGTGTTCTGACGAACGCTCTCTGCCACATCTGCAACCGTTAATCCAACGCGTCTCAGGTCCCGCTCATTCAGTTCGACACTGATTTCCGCATCCCGAAAGCCTGTGAAATTGACCTTATCAATCCCTAGTTCGAGAAGGTCATCGCGAATGCGCTTGGCATAAACTTTCAGGGAGCTTTCGGGAAATGGTCCGGAAATAGAAATTCGGCCCAAATTATCAAAGAAACGGGGCACGGAAAGCGTTGGCGCTTCGGCTTCATCAGGCAGGGTCGTAATGGCATTTAACGCTTGTTCCACCTTGTCCTGAGTATCCTGCATATCTGTGCCGGGTTCTAACTCCAGACGAATAGAGGCTGCCCCCTCTCTGGCGTTAGACGTAATGTCTTCCACCCCTTCCAGGAAGCGCAGTGATGGCTCTACATTTGCAAGAATATTCTCCACCACATCTTCGGCACTTGCTCCTGGCCAGTTGATGGTTACGGTGACTGAATTGATTTCAATGGACGGAAAAACTTGCGTATTAATTTTTGTAATCGCAGCAAGACCACCAAGGATCATTAAAATCATCAGCAAATTGGCAGCATTTTTATGCCTTACAAATGTTCCAATCCAGCCAGGCCGTTGCCGAACGAAGTCAAATGATGGTCCATTGTCTGAAGTATTTCGTTCAGTCGGAGGACCATTTGTATTGGAAGACGCTACTGGCTGTTTCATGACTTTGGCGCCTGTTGTTTGCCAGCTTGACTGGTTTCTTCTTGTTGTTTCTTGGCGTCACCAGCTGGCTGCCCATCTGTCCTCTTCTTTACATGACCCTCTGATTTCGGTCCTTTGATGGATCCTTTTTGGCCTGGATCCTGTGCAGCAGTGTCCCGAACACGCAATCCATCACCTACTTCTGCAATTCTTGTTGTTAGAACACTAGCACCTGCCGGAATTGCTCCGATTAAAATAACGTCCGATTCTGTGAATGACTGAACCTCAACAGTCACCGATTTCAGGCGGCCATCTTCAATGATGTAAATGCGGTCTTCTTCGTAAACCGAAGCTTCTGGCAGTCGGTACGTATTGCTATAAATCCGATCAGGCAGACTGATTTCCACAAACGCGCCTGGACGCAAATCAGTGCTCTTTGGAAGATCTTCCAATGTAGCATATAATGCCACACCACCGAGATCACTAGAAATTGAAGATCCAACTCTGCTAATTGTTGCGGCCAATTGAACCTCACGTTGCCCAGTTTTCCAAAGCACATCAATTGGCAGTCCGGAAACTGAAATGGCATTGCTGGTAAGCCGACCATATTGCTCGTCCGATAGATTGAATTTCACTTCAAAAGCGGACAAGTCCAGCAATTGAGCAACTGATTGATTGGCTGTGACGATCTGTCCAGCCGTTAATGTCTCGCTCTCCACAACAGCATCAACTGGTGCAGTTAAAGTAGTCAAAGACAAGTCGCGCTCTGCGCGCCTCTTCTGCAAAGCAAAGCGTTCAATCAACGCTTTCTGTTGCAAGAGCTTAGTCTCTTCGATGCGAAGAGTGGCTTCCCCTGCATCAACTGACGCTTTCTGCTGTAAAAGCGATTGTCGTCTTTGATCCACAGTCTGCTGTGTAACAGAGCCGCGTTTTACCAAAGCTTCTGCCCGCTCAAGATCTTTCTCTGCAAGTCCTAGCTGAGCGCGCGCATTGGTAAGATCAGCAGTTTCAGCGGATATGCGCGCTTCCGCCTCCATAAATTTGGCATTAGCGTCCAGCAAATCTGATTCCGACTCAGCGAGTGCAATTTCATAGTTGAATGGGTCAATTTTTGCCAATTCCGTCCCAGCAGCAATAACGGCTCCACTTCGCACTTTTGGGTTTACGACAACCAGTGGCCCGGCGAGTTCAGTGCGCAAATCAAGTATGTTTCCAGCGACGACGTTTCCAAAGACAGATATTCGCGGCTGGTGGTCTGCCAATTGGGCCACAACAGTATCAACCGAAAAAACTTGCTCCCGAACAGGTCTTTGTTTTGGCGATGGCTTATCTGCCAACATGCTTTGCATTAGAAAACCTGCCCCAAACACAATAGCAATTGCAATAAGGCCTTGAATGACCAGAAACAAAGGGCGGATTCGGGTGGGCGCAGGAACGCCAATATCCTGCGACTTTATGTTAGTCATTTGCTCTGGCAAATTGGTATCCATTCAGGCCATCTCCTTAGGCCATTCTGCACAATAGCGAATTTTGCTGCTGCGTATTTGTATTTGCTATGACAACGAGCCAACTAATTGCAAGTTATCGACAGCGCGGCATAAATATTATGTGGCGCATCGACACCTGAAATCAAAATGAAATTCCGGTTACATATCGAATAATGTGTAAGCAATTGTCGCAGTCTATGTGTTTTTGTCTGCGTCATTTTTGGGAAGTTCGATGTACTTTCCCCAGATAGGCTCCGAAGAAAAGGTTGCTACGAACGCAGCGTGAGCCGCTTTTTCTTCGTCGGTCAATCGTGATTTTAACGCCATTGGCCTTGGTTTTGGGCGCCACGCATTGCCGAATTCATCTAACTGTTCGTCATTGTCGTGGGCGTTCAACCCAAGATCAGCTTGCGCGCCTCCTAAAAGTTCTAGATAAACCTTCGCCAATAATTCAGCATCAAGCAAGGCGCCGTGATATGTTCGATGGTCATTGTTAATATTGTATCGGGAACATAAAGCATCGAGGGAATTCGGACCAGCTGGGTGTTTTCTTCTTGCTAACATCAATGTGTCGAAAACCCGATTATCCCCATAGATCGGTCGTCCAACAGCTTTGAGTTCGGTATTGATAAACCCCATATCAAAGCTTGCATTATGAGCAACAAGAATCCCGTCGTCTCCGACAAAGTTGATAAAATCCTGAGCTATATCTGCAAATACAGGTTTGTCTTTTAACGCATCCCAAGACAGTCCGTGCACATCAAACGCTCCTTGGCTGACCGCTCGTTCAGGATTAATGTATTGGTGGTATATTTTGCCAGTTGGAAACCGGTTGATTAATTCCAGGCACCCAATCTCTATGAGCTTGTCGCCTTTTTTAGCATCAAGGCCAGTTGTCTCTGTATCAAAAACGATTTCACGCATGAGGTTTTTCTGGCCCAATTTATTTATGAATCAGTATCGGTTTCTATCAGTGAATGTCTAGGGCATGCATGATTGTTTCACGTGAATCATTTATCTAATGACGATAGAATGTCTTTCACTTGCTGCCTAGCATTCGCCACTCCCTCGTGGGTAAACACTAAAAAATCTGCGCGGCATCGTTTGTCTGCATCGTTCATTTGTCGATTGAGCAACTGCGCAAATTTATCGGCTGTCATTCCGGGTCGTGATAATACGCGCGCCCTTTGAATAACTTCAGGCGCAGTCACCACAATTACTTTGTCGCAAAGCTCATCTCCACCAGATTCAAATAGCAGCGGAATATCAAGAACAACGAACTTGCTCCCATTACTGCGATTTGTATCGATAAAATCGATCTCTGCCTGCCGGACAAGCGGATGGATGATATTTTCTAAATCACGAAAACCAGTTGGATCTTCTATCAATGCCTTGGCAAGCGCTGGGCGATCTACGTGTCCATTTTTTGCCGTACCTGGAAAGCGTTTCTCGACTGAACCAGTCGCCTTGCCTTCATAAAGCTCATGAACAGCCGCATCAGCGTCAAAGACCGGAATACCCTCGTCACGGAAAAACTCAGCGGTGGTTGATTTTCCCATTCCAATGGATCCGGTGAGCCCAAGAACTATCATCTAATTAGCCGTATATTTTTCTGTATCGTCTTCATTGGTTAGGATATATTTGCGCAATTCCATCGTAACTTCCGGCCGTACGCCAAACCATTTCTCAAAACCAGGTACAGCCTGATGTAAGAGCATACCCAGCCCGTCCACTGTTTTGAGGCCTTGTGCTTCTGCAGCCAACAAAAGCCCAGTCTGCAAAGGGGTGTACACAATATCAGTTACCACAGCATGCCTGGGCAAACCCTCTATGGAAAAATCCAATTCCGGTTGTCCTACCATGCCAAGACTTGTGGTATTCACCAACAGACTAGCATCACTAAGCAGCGTTTCGGCTTCAGACAAAGCAGTTGGAAATATTGCACACCCATTGGCATTTGCGACATTAGAAAAATGGGTGGCTAAAGCATCTGCTCTTGAAACCGTACGATTAGCTAAAATGATAGTTTTGAAACCGCGTTGGATCAAACCAAAAATAACTGCTCTTGCTGCACCACCCGCACCGAGAACAATTGCCTTTTTGCCTTGGTCAAAATCACAATTATCCCAGCCGTCAGCGCCTTCATCTAGGTTTCCCAAAAAACCGTAAACATCGGTGTTGGTTACATGGAGTTTGCCATCAACCTTCCAAAACGTGTTGGCTGCGCCCAGAATAGTTGCTGTCTCATCTGCGCCATCAGCTAGTGCAAGCAACGCTTCTTTATGGGGGATAGTTGCGTTACCGCCCTGATACATTGAGGTTCCGGACAGTACCGCCTTTAAGAAGGTTGGTAGTTCATCCGGAGAAATTGATTCGGCTACGTAACAAGCCTCCAATCCATATTGTTTCACCCAATAGTTATGAAGTTTGGGAGATTTGGAATGGCTGATCGGAAACCCAATCACACATGCTCTTTGTTCTTTTTTCTCAGACATTGATTCGGATCCGCAACGCTTAACTCATAAGGACTTTGTTCGTACGCAACCAAGATAGTAGCGGCAAAAGTGGAAGGCCTAGAACAGTGAAGTAATCGCCTTCAATGCGTTCAAATAATTGCGCACCGATACCTTCCAAATGATAGCCGCCTACGCTTTGAAGTGTCTCTGGCAATGTCTCGGCGAGATAACGACCGACATACTCTGGCGTCAGTATTCGCATTTTCAGATGAGCTTGAGCGCTTGTTCGCCACAGAGTTTCATCGTTGCGCACAATTGTAATCGCAGAACTGAGCGTATGAGTTTTACCACTTAGATGCAGAAGCTTTTTACGAAGATCTGCATCATCTTCTGCCTTATGCAAAATTTCTGTTTCGCATGACAAAGTCTGATCTGCGCCGACGACAAGTGTATCGGCATATCTTGCTGCTACCTCTAGCGCTTTGGCTTCGGCAAGAACAAGTGCGACATCTTCTGCCTCTAATTCATTTCCTAAGGCCGCTTCCACACTACGTTCATCAATATCCGCTGCGGCAGTGGTTATTTTCAATCCAGAATTTCTGAGCATGGCCGCACGCACAGGGCTCTTTGAAGCTAGAATTATGGGTTCTGATTGGAACTCTCCGAATTCAGTCATCTGATTTTTCCAAGCGCGAAAGGTGATTGTTGTAGAGCGTTAGGATTGCTGCTGCCGTTTCTTCAATAGAACGCCGTGTCACATCAATTATTGGCCATCCCTTGCGTGCACATAACCGTCGGGTAAAAGCAATTTCTTCAGCAACGACATGTTTATCGATATAGCTGGTATCTCTGGTATCTGCATTTATAGAAAGCAAGCGATGTTGCCGGATTTGAACAATTCGGTCTGGACTAGCAATAAGACCGACAACAAATGCTTTTCCTGATTGTCCTAAATGTTCCGGCGGCGGCACATCGGGGATTAGTGGTATGTTGGCCGCTTTCACACCTCTATTTGCCAAATATATAGATGTCGGTGTTTTTGACGTTCGGCTGATACCGATGATAACTACATCTGCATCGCTTACATCTTCGCTGAGCTGCCCATCATCGTGAGACAAGGTGTAATTCAACGCGTCAATTCTGCGGAAGTATTCTGTGTCTAACGCATGCTGTGCACCGGCTCGTTGCGAGGACTTTGCACCGAGATAAGTTTGAAACAGGCTTAATATTGGGTCCAGCACAGATAGTGCTGGCACTCCAAGTTCGCGACAGCGCTCTTCAAGCAATGCTGCATGTGTTGGTTCTATCAAGGTATAGAGAACAATGCCGGGCGATGCTTCTATTTCATCGACAACACGAGCGATGTCCTTCTCGCTTCGAACCATAGTATATATGTGTTCTCGTGCTTGCGCAGAGTCATATTGAGCTGCAGCTGCACGGCCGACATTGATTAGGGTTTCGCCGGTAGCATCAGAAACAAGATGGAGATGGAAAAACGTGGATTTTTTCATGTGTGATATCCACAAATTGTGGGCAAACCCTGTTGATGAAACTTGAAGGACTTTTGGAGAACACTGCATCAATTGTCCAGAAGACAGGCTTATAGCGCATGGTTAAGAATGGGTTAACACATGATTAATCTGTAGTCTGGAATATTTGTTATATTGGAGTTATGTGTATAAGATTGATTTTAGAATTTGTGCAACACTTGTTCCAATTTTTTTGGAAAAATCATGTCTTTAAATGGCTGAATTTAAATAGCAATTTTTGTTTTTCCCCATAGTTCTTGATATGTTTGGTTTGTTGTCCAAAAATTTTTTTTTTTTTTTTTTTTATTTATAAGTTTGGGATTTCTTGTGGAAGTACTTTAATTTTCATTACCCACATTATATTAAAAGAATAACTA
>JBGCFS010000034.1:0-8374 GCA_045107035.1 Hyphomicrobiales bacterium | reverse complement strand
TCTGAAAATCGGTTTACGCAAGTAGTCAGCGTCGCCGCTGATACGCCATTCTTTCCAGGAGACTTTGTCGAACAGCTTGTTTCCGCCGGTACCTTTGACATAGTTTTAGCAGGGTCTGGCGGTCATAGGCAGCCGACATTTAGCCTGTGGTCGGTTGCAATAAAAGACGATTTGGAACGTTTTTTAACTGAAGGCGAAGAACGCAAAATCATGCGGTTTGTACAACAACACACATGGGCTACAGTAGAGTTTGAAACTGACAACCCAGAAGCACCCGACCCATTCTTCAATATAAACACACCGGAAGACATGAAACAGGCATTGAACTATATGACATCAAATGAGGCCACAAATGTCTGAGAATACGCCGGTTTTTGGTGTTACCGGTTGGAAGAACTCTGGTAAAACCACTCTTGTTTCTAAGTTGGTTGCCGAAGTGACGTCACGTGGTTTTACCGTATCGACGGTAAAGCACGCGCATCACAATTTTGATATCGATCAAAAAGGCCGAGACTCTTATACCCACCGAGAAGCTGGCGCTAACGAAGTCGCATTGGTTTCTGGAAAACGCTGGGCGCTGATGCATGAATTAAGAGGCGAAGACGAGCCAAGCCTGGAAGAAGTTCTGTCCAAACTATCACCATGTGATTTGGTTATAGTCGAAGGCTACAAACGCGAGGCCCATGCCAAAATCGAGGCCCGTCGCGTTGGCGCAAATTCAGATAAGGCGCTGGCGCCTGATGATCCATACATCGTTGCCATCGCCAGCGACACGGCGCTGATTGGCGAAACATTGCCTGTATTTGATATCAACAATATAAAAGAAGTTGCAGATTTTGCGCTCAAGTACAGCGGCTTGGCATCTCGAAAAATGACTAATCGCGCGGCATCATGACCAAGGCGCGAAAACTCCTGAATGACTGCTTCCTGCATGACAAGGACCGCCTGAAACACGAAGACGCTCTTGCGATAATAAAACAACGCGTAAGCGCAATATCCGGAATCGAATCCTTAGCCATTGAACATGCCGTTGGCCGCATACTTGCCGAGCCCGTAGCTGCACCCAGAAATGTCCCACTGAGCGACAATGCTGCAGTGGATGGCTATGCATTCAATCACGCCGACTTTGAAGAATTAGGTGGGTGGTTTGAAGTTGCAGATCGCATCGCGGCCGGCCATGCACGCACAACTCCAATGCCCGCCCAAACAGCTGCCCGTATTTTCACCGGCGCACCAATGCCCAGTGGTCTGGACACAGTCGCGATGCAGGAAGATTGCGAACCGCACATTCAGAATGAACGACCATTTATTGCCATTCCTCCAGGACTAAAAGCTGGCGCTAACTGCCGCAAAGCCGGAGAGGACGTATTAGCTGCTACAACGCTTTTGGTACCCGGCGAACGAATGCGCCCTCAGGATATTGCGGCAATTGCCTCCCTCGGCATTGCGAACTTGAGTGTGTTTAAAAAACTGCGCGTTGCTCTCATATCTACAGGTGACGAGTTACTGCGCCCAACTCCGGATTTGAATCCAGAGTCTGGACAAGTCTTTGATTCTAATTCATTTATGTTGAAGGGATTGCTTGAGACACTACCTGTCACAGTCACAGATTACGGCGTGTTGAAAGACGACGAGCAACTCATTCAAGACACGATCTCTCAGGCAGTTCTTACGCACGATGTCATAATGACATCCGGTGGTGCTAGCCGCGGCGAAGAAGATCACGTGATTTCCGCAATTGAGGTGCTCGGACAACGTCACATGTGGCAATTGGCCATCAAACCCGGCCGCCCCATGACCATGGGACAAATCGATGATTGTGTCTTTGTTGGCCTGCCAGGAAACCCTGTAGCGGCTTTTGTATGCTTCTTGCTCTATGTCAGACAGATATTGCTTCGAATGCAAGGTGCAAACTGGCAAGAACCAGTTCGTTTTCCGGTAAAGGCCGCATTTGCCATAAAGACAAAAAAACCAGACAGACGTGAATTTCTGCGGGGGATATTGCGCCAAGACGAAAATGGCGAGCTGTGTGTTTCAAAATTTGAAAGAGACGGTTCTGGCCTAATCACCGGACTGCGCGAGGCAGATGGTTTGATCGAGATTGAAGAAGCGGCGACCAATTTGCAACTTGGTAGCCAAGTGAGCTTCATTCCATTTGCGGCATTTGGTCTGAATTCAAGATAAATGTTCAACCTCACGAGCAATTGCAAATTTGTTATTTTGAGAAGCAACAGGCAAAACCTCTAAAGCGCTTTTCATCACACTTGCATCCCAGCAAAAAATGATGTGACTATGTCGCTACCTTGGCAATAACGAACGCCCGGGATTTTTCAACGCGGGAACTGCACTTCGCCATTTTGACGCGAAGATTGTTCCGTGAACTATTTTTAGGGCGCGCTATGGCTTAGCCCTTCGAAGGAAAACAAATGACCTTATTGAAACGTATCACCGTTGCGGCATCTGCCATTGTTCTGGCAACTGGCATGGCATCTGCAGCTAGTCACACGATGAAGCTAAAAATTGGAACCGAAGGCGCATATCCTCCGTTCAACAATTTAACAGCTGACGGACAATTGGTTGGCTTTGACATTGAAATCGCAAAAGCACTTTGCGAAGAAATGAAAGCTGATTGTGAGTTTGTAACGCAAGACTGGGACGGCATCATTCCAGCTTTGATCGCTGGTAATTTCGACGCAATTATCGCGTCAATGTCCATTACGGAAGAACGTAAACAAAAAGTAGACTTCACCGAGAAGTATTACAACACGCCTCCTGCCATAGCCGTCTCGAAAGATTCAAAAATTGCTGGTGTGTCAGCCAACGATCTTGCTGGAAAAGCTATTGGGGCTCAGTCCTCAACCACACATTCCAACTACGCAGAAGCCAAGTTCAAAGACTCAGATGTTCGTCTTTATCCAACCGCCGATGAGTACAAGCTTGACTTGGAAAATGGTCGTGTGGATGCCGTTATTGATGATATTATTGTTCTTTCGGAATGGGTTGACGCCAAAGAAGGTGCTTGTTGCAAGATTGTGGGTGCTTTGACACCTGATCCTGTCATCAATGGAGAAGGCGCAGGCATTGCCATTCGCAAAGGCGAAGATGAACTCCGCGAAAAGTTTAACGCGGCCATCCAGGCGATCATCGCAAATGGAAAATACAAAGAAATCAACGACAAATATTTTTCATTCTCAGTCTATTAGGTCAATAATTTTGGCCCATAGAATGACCATTCAGGCGGCGGGGCACATGCTCCGCCGCATTCATTTGCATGACGCGCCTATTTGGGCGAAGAAAATGCGCATTTATGCTTGAACTTGTATCTTTTGGCCCCACCGGCTGGGGCGATGAAATTCTGGCCGGGGTTTGGGTTACACTATCCCTTGCAATCGCAACTTTACCGTTGGGTTTGGCTATCGGTTTTTTCATTGCGCTTGCAAAAAACAGCGAAGAAGCGTCCCTTCGAAATGCAGCAAATATCTACACAACGATATTCCGCGGCCTACCCGAACTGCTTACCTTGTTCATCATTTTCTATGGATTACCGCTAGTTTTACGCCAATTTCAGGCTCTTTTTGTCGACGACCCGCAGATCGAAATCAACACCTTTGTGGCAGGAATGATAGCGTTGGGCGTCGTGTTCTCTTCATACGCCAGTGAGGTGTTTCTGTCGGCATTCCGTGGCATACCACAAGGGCAATACGAAGCAGGATCAGCATTGGGGTTGCGCCGCTTCTCCACTATGCGACTTATAATAATCCCGCAACTGATCCGACTGGCGTTACCAGGCCTATCAAATCTCTGGTTAGTTCTCCTAAAGGACACAGCGTTAGTATCTGTCATCGGCTTGTCGGATATCCTGCGACAAACACAAATTGCAGCACGGGTCACGAAAGAACCATTCCTGTTTTTTGGTACAGCCTGCTTATTATATCTGGTGTTCTCAATCATTTCCTCAATAGGCCTCAGCAGCATCGAGCGCTGGACCCGAAAGGGTGAAATACGATGAGCATCGTAAATACCGAACTCATTCCCTCGCGGGCACCACCACCAGCCCTTGCACGTAAATGGACAAATACACGGATTGTTGGCCATGTTCTCGTTGCACTTTGGATTTTATTTGGCTTTTGGATCGTTTGGTATCTGATTTCGACATATTCTCAGTCATTTTACGATCAATACACGATGAAATTTATCCGTGGATTGGGCATGACGCTTTTGCTGGTTGGCATATCGGTCTCAATCGGCACAGTGCTATCGCTACCGATAGCCTTTGGGCGGCTCTCCAAGAACAAATTCATCGGCAGCCTCGCGTTTGGCTATGTCTATTTCTTCCGCGGTACGCCCCTCATCGCGCAGACGTTTCTCGTCTACTATGGGTCCGGCTCATTCCGTGAGTTTTTTCAAGACATTGGCTTGTGGTGGTTTTTCCGAGATGCCTTTAATTGCGCGATTCTGATTTTCTCCATGAATACAGCTGCATATCAGGCCGAAATCCTGCGTGGCGCTATCCAAAACACGCCAAAAGGCCAATGGGAAGCAGGACAGGCATTGGGTCTGCCTCGGATTGTGATTTTTTGGCGCATCATCTTGCCGCAAGCTCTAATTGTCGCGTTGCGCCCGTATGGCAATGAAATTGTACTTATGATCAAAGGCTCGGCAATCGCCTCAATTATTACTGTTTACGATCTCATGGGGGAAACGAGGCGCGCTTTCTCCAAAAGCTTTGATTATACCACCTATATTTGGGCTGCGATCATGTACCTCGTATTGGTAGAATCTCTTCGTCGGCTTTGGGATCGGTTGGAAGCACGCTTGACACGACACCTAAAGCGCTAGATTAAAACAGAAAATCACATCATTTCCGCGGAGATAAAAATGGCAAAAGTAGCTTTCATTGGCCTTGGTGTTATGGGCTATCCAATGGCTGGGCATCTGAAATCAAAGGGTGGCCACGACGTAACCGTTTTTAACCGTACAGCCGCAAAAGCCGAAAAATGGGCGTCTGAGTTTGGCGGAACAGCCGCCGCAACTCCCGCGGAAGCAGCAAAAGATTGCGACTATGTATTTTGCTGTGTCGGCAACGATGACGATCTACGTTCAGTGACCACTGGCACGGGTGGGGCATTTGAAACCACCAAGTCAGGTGCAATATTTATAGACAACACCACTGCATCAGCAGAGGTTGCACGAGAATTGCGTGCTGCTGCGGACGCCAAAGGATTTGGCTTTCTGGACGCTCCGGTGTCTGGTGGACAGGCTGGCGCAGAAAATGGCGCATTAACTGTCATGGTTGGCGGCGACCAGGATGTGTTTGACCGCGCAGAACCGATTATTGCTTGTTTTGCAAAAATGGTCGGCTTGATGGGCGCAACGGGCGCCGGTCAACTCACAAAAATGGTCAATCAAATTTGCATTGCAGGTTTGGTACAAGGCCTATCCGAGGGTGTTCAATTTGGACAACAGGCTGGTCTGGACATGGAAAAGGTAATTGGCGTCATTTCGAAAGGCGCGGCTGGTTCTTGGCAAATGGAAAACCGTTACAAGACCATGCTAGCAGGTGAATATGAGCACGGATTTGCTGTGGATTGGATGCGCAAGGACTTAGACATAGTTTTGGCAGAAGCGCGCACCAACGGCTCAAACCTGCCTGTGACTGCGCTTGTCGATCAATTCTATGCGCAGGTGCAAGCCATGGGTGGTAATCGCTGGGATACGTCTGCTCTCCTTGCTCGCCTTAAATCCAAGTAAGCAGCCGTTAAGACACTGCATCTGCATAATAACTTGGAATAAACGCGTATTGCGGCGCCGCAAAGCCTCAACTAACCTTTCGCCATGTTGCGAATCATAGATTCGCAACATGGTTGGGGAGTAGCAACGAGATTGGGGCGCTGCGACATGTCTGGCAACGGACCAAATGCGACAGAACGCCAAAAACGCGCGTTCGGACTGCTGTTGCGGCGCTTAAGCGCCGGGGCTGGCTTATCTTCATCTCAAAATGCAGAACGAGATCGAATTTATCGGCTTGCTGCTGACAATCAATTTGAACAAGCATTTCAGGTTAATCACAAACTTCTGCAAGAAGTGAGCAATGCGGAATTTGGAAATCCTCCGATTTCCGAAAATGCAGACGGCCTCTTCAAGCGCTTTTTCGGCCGCAAAAGCGTCTCTGAACCCAATATCCCGACACAAGAACAAAGCACAGAACAACAACTTGCAACCCTTGCGCTCGATCGCGCCGTCCTTTTGGGTATGAGCGGCCAACCAGGCGAAGCGAATGACCTGTTAGACAAATTAATGGAAGCGCGCGGCGAAGACGCGGGGCAACGTCTGGCTGAAGACATTTTTGAAGTAGCAATTGGCCTTTCGGAACTATCGGGCAGCGATCAGCGCAGACAAGATGTACTGCGCGCACGTATGAACTTCTTTTTCGACATGGCTCTGGAACATGGAGATGACGATAAACTGCACACAGCGCTCCAAGCCAGCGAAACACTACAGGCGGACGTTCTAGGCCAAGACGACCTTATACACAGTCCTGATGCTGCGCGTGTCAAAGCCGATATGATGCGTCGCTTTGGGCAAGCACACGAACGAACAGGCCTATTGAAATCTGCTGCGACGCTTTTATCTGAAACCGCAATCAGCCTTCGCAAAAGCGGGCAAATCAAAGAGAGCTACGATCTGACGCTGGAAAGCTTGGAAGCTGAAATAGCACTTGCCGGCCTTATGGCAGATACCGGTGAACTTAGCGCCCTTTCAAACCGATTACGCGATATTGTGGATTTGCCAGACACCATGATCACCGTCCAATCGCGTGGCGAGGCAAGACATATCCTTGGAACCTGTCTTGCCAAGCAAGCAGAGATCGACGGCAAAATTGTAACGCTCAGGAAGTCATTTGGTTATTTCGAATCCGCCGCAAAACAATTTGCGGACATCGGTATGGAAGCCAAAGAATTACAATCTCTGCGAGATTTAGCACTTGCAAAATTGACTGCTGCGGAGCTGTTGGCATTGGATAACACAGCCGATACAGACCTCATTTTGGCACAACGCTACAACGCGGAAGCCATGCTGTTGCAACAGCAACTGTCAGAACGACTTGGATAAATGACATAAATTTCAAGTAATTAAAAGAATATTCCGATTCAATTTCTCAATCACAATTTTCTCAAAATTATATTCACCAAATTTACTCTACCCAAAATTGTTTTTTTGATGCAGACTTTAGCTTTGTATTTGAGTTGTGTTTTTGATTATGAGTTTTATTCCAATCATTTTATGCGGCGGCTACGGCAAACGATTGTGGCCAGTTTCACGCCAAGATAAACCAAAGCCCTTTTTAAAATTCGGCGGATCTTTAAGCCTGCTGCAGCAAACGCTGGAGCGGTGTACGGGCGCGCAATTCTCGAAAAAACCAATTATAATTTGTAATGAAGAACATGGCTTCTTTGCCCGACAAGACGCAAATGCGTTGGGAATCGACGTAGAAATCATTCTGGAACCGGAAGGCCGAAACAGTTGCCCTGCCCTTGCTGCAGCGGCCTTTCATGCAGTGCAGCACTACGATACGCCAATCTTGTTGTCGTTGGCGGTAGACCATGCCATCATGGACCAAATCGGGTTTCATACAGCGTTGGAAGATGCAAAGACCACTGCCGAGCAAGGGTTTTTGGTTACATTTGGCATTCTGCCCACTCGCCCAGATGCAAATTTCGGCTACATAAAACCCGGCGCAAGCATCCGAAATGGCGCTACTTCCAAAGTTGACAAGTTCATTGAAAAACCAACTGCCGCGCTGGCTGCAACCCTGGTAGCTGAAGGATATGTCTGGAACAGCGGTAATTTCCTATTCAGCGCAAGCATCTTTTTATCCGAGTTAAAAGTACATGCGCCAAACATTTACTATAGTGCACAAGCCTCAGTTGATGCTGCCATAACAGTGACAGATGGCATAAAGTTAGGTCGCCGTGATTTCTTAAAGGCACCGAATCTTCCCGTAGATATTGCAGTCCTAGAGAAAAGTAATTGCGTTGCAGTTTGCACAATCAGCCATGACTGGTGTGATGTAGGCACCTGGGAAGGGCTTTGGGAAACAAGCGTAAAGGATGAGAATGGTAATGTAGGGTTTGGGGATACGGCCATTCAGGAAAGTCAAAACTGTTTGGTTCAATCGGATGACAAATTCACAGCAGTTATCGGAGTAGATGATGTGATCGTGGTCGCCACGAAGGATACTGTGCTTGTGACCCAAAAGGGTGCCACTTCAAAGATCAAACCATTTCTAAATCAACTCAATGCCCAAGGACGCATGGAAGGAATTCAACACCCATGGTCCGAGCGGCCGTGGGGACGATTTGAAGTGCTGGAT
>JBGCFS010000033.1:0-2722 GCA_045107035.1 Hyphomicrobiales bacterium | reverse complement strand
TACCGTTTTTGTTGCCTCGCGGTGGCCTGAAGGCATTGATGCAATTGAGGTTGCGACAGGTCAGGCGCTTGTGGTGGGAATTGCAGTGCTGATAGCGATGCCATTCACCGGCCTATTCAACGATATGTGGCTGTTGGAACGTGCTACTGCGCCAGTTGTCGCTATTATTATTCTTGAGACGCTGGCACTGCTGATCTATCTGCGCATCATCAAGGCGTATGGTGCAACATTCGTATCTTTGGCAAACTATGTATCGATGTTGTTTGGCGCGATTATCGGATATCTGTTGTTTTACGAGGCACCAGGTTTCCTGACACTTATTGCCAGCGTAATGCTAGTGTTATCCTTGCATTTAATACGCATCCACCGCCGTCCGAAAACAGCCGTCGAAACTTGATTGGATTCTTAGCTAAGCCTGCTTAAGCTTTGCGGAATGGCTCTATGTCACGGTAACCGTTTGGCTCATTCAGATCAGGTACAAAGTCGATCATCCGAACCACTTCGCGCTTTTTGTTGAGCTTCAACTTCTTCCATAGCAGCGCAAGTGCAGCTTTTGGATAAGGAGATAAACCATCTGTGGTGTCGGAAGCCGGTGTCATCCCCAAACGACGGCGCATAACGCCATTGGCATAGTTTACTGCGTAGGATTTGCGAATTTCATTCGTGTAGTGCTCAGTTGTCACTGAGATATTGAGGCAATCTTCATTCACAACGCGGTGTGGTCCATTCAACCCCCAAGACACCATTTCTCCCGGCGCCAGATCGTGGATTTCAGCGTGCTGATCAAACCATTCCTCATATGGCATCTCCTCTTCCGTCTCGCCAAGAATAAGGCCTTCCAAGCCTTCTTGGTTCAGGAAAGGTGCCGTATTTGGGTAAACATAGAGACGCTTGCGGCCTTCAATTTGCCAAAGAGCCTGGCCCGGCACATCGGAGTGATAAAGAACTTGCATATTGGGAGAGGAAATCAGAACACCCAATGTTTGTTTGAAGGTCTTAAGTCCTGGAACTTTGCCTTCAAAGTCCGCAAAGATACTCTGCAGCAAATCATCATATCGTTTATCTACGCTCATAATATTGCGCAGGTTCAACCAAAGGTTCCCGGTTTTGATCGCACGAATAACTTCGGCTCCAGAGACATCACCTAAATGGCCTTCACGCCAGTTTTTCTTTCTGGCGTCGGCGCCAAGCGTATTGAGATTGTATAGTTCTCGAGGGTAACGATCTATCAGTTCACTCAGAACTTCTTCTTTGAACAAACCGCTCTCAGCCAAGCGATGCTGAAGCTTTAATGTGTGTTTGCCGAAGAGGGAGCTGTAGTGACTTTGCCATCCGTCAACGACGCCTTTCGCGCCGGCTTCCAGATTCATGATACCTGTGTCCATGACGTCTTGATCCTTGTTTTAACTGTTGCGCGTTGCGCAATTCTTGTTCTTTTGGTTTCGTTAATTGCTTGCTAGCGTGTAGCCAGGCCGGTCATCAATCCTTTGCGTACAGATGGCGGAAGGCGACGGAATACTTTTTTCAAACCAGGTTTAAGTTGCTGTTCCCATAAGTTGGCATAAGCCATGCCCTTCAGGCTGGTTGCAGCTCCATAGCTGACGACCTCTGTGCTGGTGTTTGACCAGTCACCTTGGTAGGCCTCGTAGTTGCCTAGGAAATCGATTTTCGTGATGCCATTCTCGATGGCCCATTTCAGGCTTTGTTCCATTTGAACTTTGCCGAGTGAAAAGCTACGCAATTCCCAATCAAATGCACCCAGGAAACAATAGTAGCGTTTGTCCTGTAGGAACCCGAGTTCAATGGCTACTGGTTTTCCATCGACGGTCATTACATATGCGATCGCGCCATCTAATTGCTCGCGATTACCATCCAAATCGGCCAGAAATGGTGTTGCCCTCTCATCAGAAAACGAAGCCATGTTACGACCGTTTTCCTTGAGCCAGACCATTTTGTACTCAAGGGCTTTGTTGACAGCATCCTTGTATTCTTGCGTGCCACCGAAATGAGTATGCAACTCAATTGCACCAATCTCTTCTTCAATTTTGCGGAAGCGCCTGCGGCGACCTCTACGGACAGTTTTCTTGAAGGCAGCGTGGAACGTATCCCAGCTTTCGACCCCTTCCAAATTCATGATCAGAGAAAGGTCTTCTTTCTCATTACTGATATTTTTTTGATCCAAGACATGAGCGAGCTGAGAGCCCTTCAACACACGGTCAAGCACAATGGCGTCAGCGTCCAATTCCTTAGAAATATCTTGCCAACAGGTTCGGGCTTCTTGGATAGACAGCAGATCTGTGTCGATCAAAATGTTTGCGTATTGCGCAAGCGGTTCGCCGAGGGTGCGTATTGTCTTTACACCGAATGACTTGGTAACGCGTACTAGCGGAAAAATGGCTGCGATTTTATCGGAGCGGCGAATTGTTACGAGGCACAATTGTGTGTCTTCATCAGCTTTTGCATTTCCGATAAAGGATTTGATCCAACGATGGCACCAGTCGAAACCCTGAAAATAGCTAAGGCCGTCAGAAACCTTTTTCTCCAAGGCCTTCCAGTCTGCTTCCAGTGCTTCAACGCCTGCTAGTTCTGATATGATATCGACCCGCACATCACCTTGTTTGGCAATGGCTTCAAATATCGGTTTTGTTGAGCGAGAGCTAAACTCATCGCTTACTAGAATTCCCATAGTCAGTTGCCCAGTACTCTTAGAACGTGCCCCAGT
>JBGCFS010000032.1:0-9190 GCA_045107035.1 Hyphomicrobiales bacterium | reverse complement strand
TATTACTCGATGATAGTTGCGACGATACCGGCACCAACTGTACGACCACCTTCGCGAATAGCGAAGCGCAGGCGTTCTTCCATGGCGATCGGAACGATCAACTCAACATCCATTTCGATATTATCACCAGGCATAACCATTTCTGTGCCTTCAGGAAGCTGAACAACACCGGTTACATCAGTTGTACGGAAGTAGAACTGTGGACGGTAGTTGGTCAGGAATGGTGTGTGACGACCACCCTCATCCTTCGTCAGAATATACGCTTCTGCCTTGAATTTTGTGTGTGGCTTAACAGAACCAGGCTTACAAAGAACCTGACCACGCTCAACGTCTTCACGCTGAACACCACGAAGCAAAGCACCAATGTTGTCACCAGCCTGGCCGCTATCAAGCAGCTTGCGGAACATTTCAACACCAGTACATGTTGATTTCTGTGTGTCACGAACACCAACGATTTCAATCTCGTCACCGACATTGATAACGCCACGCTCAACACGGCCCGTTACAACAGTACCGCGACCAGAGATCGAGAACACATCTTCAATTGGCATCAAGAAGGACTGATCAACTGGACGTTCTGGCTGAGGGATATACTCATCAACAGAAGCCATCAAAGCGCGGATCGCGTCTTCACCAATTTTCTTGTCGCCATCTTCAAGAGCAACAAGTGCAGAACCCATAGTCACTGGAATATCATCGCCAGGGAATTCGTACATGGAAAGCAATTCACGGATTTCCATTTCGACGAGCTCAAGAAGCTCCTCGTCGTCAACCTGATCAACTTTGTTCATGAAAACGACAAGCGAAGGAACACCAACCTGACGTGCAAGCAAAATGTGCTCACGTGTCTGAGGCATTGGACCATCAGTTGCTGACACAACCAAAATAGCACCATCCATCTGAGCCGCACCAGTAATCATGTTTTTCACATAATCCGCGTGGCCTGGGCAATCAACGTGTGCGTAGTGACGGGCTTCCGTCTCATACTCAACGTGAGCCGTGGAAATAGTGATACCACGTGCTTTCTCTTCCGGTGCGCCATCAATCTCATCATAAGCCTTGAAGTCACCAAAATATTTCGTAATCGCAGCCGTCAATGTTGTCTTGCCGTGGTCAACGTGACCAATCGTGCCAATGTTCGCATGCGGCTTATTGCGTTCAAACTTTTCCTTGGCCATCGGAACTTCTCCGTATTTCGAGCCACCTTGGTGGCAATTTCTGATTTTCGTTTATGTCAAACAGCGTAAGAGCTACGCGTATTTTTCCTGAACTTCTTTAGCAACCTGCTGAGGTACTTGCTCATAGTGGTCAAACTGCATGGTGTACTGCGCACGACCCTGAGACGCAGAGCGCAGGTTGTTCACGTAACCAAACATGTTTGCCAAGGGAACCATTGCACTCACAACAGTAGCAATACCGCGGCTTTCTGAGCCTGTGATCTGACCACGACGTGAGTTCAAATCACCAATAATATCGCCCATGTAATCTTCAGGTGTCACAACTTCTACAGCCATGATTGGCTCCAGAAGTACAGCACCGGCTTTCACAGCACCTTCACGGAAAGCAGCGCGAGCTGCGATCTCAAAGGCAAGAACACTGGAGTCAACATCGTGGTAAGCACCATCGATAAGCGTTGCTTTAATATCGAGCATTGGGAAACCAGCAACTGGCCCCGCTGACATCACACTACCGACACCCTTTTCAACACCAGGGATAAATTCGCGAGGAATGTTACCACCGACAATTTTACTGTCGAATACGTAACCTGAGCCTGGCTCACCTGGTTCGAAAATGATCTTGATGCGAGCAAACTGACCAGAACCACCAGATTGTTTCTTGTGGGTGTAATCAATTTCAGCAGCACGTGTAATTGTTTCACGATACGCAACTTGAGGCGCGCCGATATTGGCTTCAACCTTAAATTCACGCTTCATGCGGTCAACGATGATATCAAGGTGCAATTCACCCATACCAGCGATAATAGTCTGACCGGACTCTTCGTCCAACTTAACGCGGAAGGAAGGGTCTTCAGCCGCCAAACGGTGCAAGGCTGCGCCCATTTTTTCTTGATCAGCCTTAGTTTTTGGCTCGATCGCGATTTCGATAACTGGCTCTGGGAATTCCATACGCTCAAGAATAACCGGCTTAACAGGATCACACAGAGTGTCACCAGTTGTCGTATCCTTAAGACCAACGATAGCAACAATGTCACCAGCGTAAGCCACTTTGATCTCTTCACGTGAATTGGAGTGCATCTGAACCATACGGCCGATACGCTCACGCTTGTTTTTCACAGAGTTCAAAAGCGTAGAACCAGCTTCCAGTTTACCGGAATAGATACGGCAGAATGTCAAAGAACCGTACTGATCATCCATCAACTTGAATGCGAGCATCGAAAGAGGCTCTTCGTCGTTGGATTTACGAGAAACTTCTTCTTCAGTCTTAGGATCGATACCCGCAATCGCAGGAACGTCAACTGGGCTAGGAAGATAATCAACAACCGCATCAAGCAGTGGCTGAACACCTTTGTTTTTAAACGCTGTTCCACAAAGAATTGGCACAAACAGATTTTCGATAGTACCAGCGCGGATCAAAGCTTTCAGCTTATCATTGTCAGGCATGTCGCCTTCCAAATAAGCCTCCATTGCAGCTTCTTCAGCTTCAACAGCAATCTCAATCAGTTTTTCGCGATATTCAGCGGCCTGATCAGCAAGGTCTTCAGGGATCTCACCATATACATACTCAGCACCGAGCTTTTCTTCAGCCCATGTTATGCTACGCATCTCTACGAGATCGACAACACCTAGAAAGTCATTCTCAGCACCAATTGGAAGCTGAATTGGCAGTGCAACTGCGCCCAAACGTTCTTTAACCATCTCTACAGAGCGGTAAAAGTCTGCACCAATCTTGTCCATTTTATTGACAAAGATCATGCGCGGCACTTTGTACTTATCAGCCTGACGCCAAACAGTTTCCGTCTGAGGCTCAACACCGGCATTTGCATCCAATAGAGCAACAGCACCATCAAGCACACGAAGCGAACGCTCAACTTCAATTGTGAAGTCAACGTGGCCTGGAGTATCAATAATATTCAGAAGCTTGTCGTTCCAGGAAGTCGTAGTCGCAGCAGAGGTAATTGTAATACCACGCTCCTGCTCCTGCTCCATCCAATCCATAGTGGCAGCGCCATCATGAACTTCACCAATCTTGTGACTCTTACCGGAGTAATAAAGCACACGCTCAGTGGTGGTCGTTTTTCCAGCATCAATGTGAGCCATGATGCCAAAGTTACGATAGTCTTCTAATTTATGACTGCGGGTCATAGCGACAATCTTTCAAAAATTACCAGCGATAATGGGAGAACGCTTTATTCGCGTCTGCCATTTTGTGGGTGTCTTCACGTTTCTTAACTGCAGAACCACGGTTGTTGGCTGCATCAAGCAACTCACCGGAAAGGCGATCAATCATTGTTGTTTCATTGCGCTTGCGTGCAGCAATGATCAACCAACGGATCGCAAGTGCCTGACGACGCTCATTACGAACCTCAACAGGAACCTGGTACGTAGCGCCACCAACACGGCGGGAACGAACCTCAACCTGAGGCATTACATTCTCCAAAGCCTGATGGAACAGGCCGATTGGATCCTGGCTCGTTTTAGCACCCATGATATCCATGGCACCGTAAACAATACTCTCAGCGGCAGATTTTTTGCCATCCTGCATGATATTGTTCATGAACTTGGACAGAACAATATCACCAAACTTTGGATCAGGAATAATTTCGCGCTTTTCAGCTCTATGACGACGAGACATATCTATGCCCTCTTATTTCGGACGCTTAGCGCCATATTTGGAACGACGCTGCCTGCGGTCTTTAACGCCCTGGGTATCCAGAACACCGCGAATTACGTGATAGCGAACACCAGGCAAATCTTTTACGCGGCCGCCACGGATGAGCACCACGGAGAATTCCTGAAGGTTGTGACCTTCACCTGGAATGTAGCCGATAACTTCAAAGCCATTGCGCAAGCGGATCTTGGCAACTTTACGAAGAGCCGAGTTCGGCTTTTTAGGAGTAGTGGTATACACGCGAGTACAAGAACCCTGCTTTTGCGGGTTCGCTTCAAGTGCTGGAACTTTGTTCCGCTTGATTGGTGCCTTGCGTGGCTTCCGGATCAACTGGTTAATCGTTGGCATGCCGTCTCTCTCAGCCGTTCGGCTTAAAATCTCTAACAAATGACCAAATCACGAGCTCAGCACCAGCATGTGTACAAACATACACAAAAGCCCCAATCCGCCGGTTAGGGCAGAAGGAGCCGGTAAACCAGAGGACCACAGCCAAAGCCGCGGTCATGAACCCGTATTTTCAGTCGCTTACATAAGACAGTGTTTAAAACTTGCATCCTTGGCGTGTCGCCGCAGACTTTGTGTTTCACGACCTGTCTTCTTATGGCGCGGAACATATGGCTTGTACTGTCACGCGTCAACCCTCTATTCAGCACTTTTTTAACGCGAGTAGATCGGCTGAATTCCAGCGTTTACCGACCCTTGCAACCACTCTAGTTTTTAATAGTTTCTTGGTTTGAGACTATCCAGAGTTTTGGCTCTGAATAATGAAGAATCGTAGAACCATTTTGAATTTGGAATGTCGTCAAATAGACTCAGTGTGACTTACGCAATTTGTAAGGATACAGAACTTCCGAATGGCTCAATTTTCGTCTTCACCGGAGGCTGCGTAAATGATTGCGGCAACATCACCTTGTTGCGCGCGCTCATATGCCTCCTCAACGTCCTCATCGATGTCTGTTGCATCCACGACACCACCCTTTTGCCAGTCGATGCCCTGCCAACCCTCATCTTCCAGGTACTCGGCTGCTACATCAACGGCTTCATCCAGGTCGTCAGCTTTTAGAAACACTTGGAATTCATATGTAGGTTGATCTTTAGGTCCGGCTTCGCCAACCAGTGTCTTGTGAATTCCGCCCTCCCCCACGACGACGTATATGTCTTTGCTCATTGTAATCTCATTTTTGAAATTTAACGCTCAGCGGCGCTTCTAGTCTTAAGCGTTATGAAACTCAACGGTTGAGTTCATCTATAGGTGCAAATGAGCCTTCAGGGCTTTCATCGTGCTCCAGAATAGTAAAGGCGACGCACGGCTAATTTACTCTTGGGGATATCCTCCCCAGAATGATCGGTTTTAGTCAGGTTCTTACAAACATTTGTTAGATGAGGGAGGCTCCTGGGCCCGATCATGGTTACAACAAACAGCAAAATCGGCTCAACGGGGAAACATTACCCAGCAGATTTTCCGCTGAAAGGCCATCCAGAATGGCAAAGGGTGTCTAGCTTGACTGATCACGTAAATCTGAAAATTTTGAAATCGTACGCATTGCATCTTGATAGATCTCGTCGACAATCTCTGCGGCCGATTGTGTCTTTGTAACTTGAGAGACACCTTGCCCGGACCATAGTGACATCGCTGAAATGTCTCCAGAGGTTTGAGGATTTGGCGTATGACTTTGGTATCTAAGGATGGGATCGCCGTTCGCTTGTTGACCGATGGTTTCTTGTTCCCCTGGACGTTGCCCTGGCTTGGGGCAACCTGCCGCCTCCCATTCTTTCGAAGTAGTGTTGAGCAGCGCACGGTGAGGCGCATCCGGCCAAAAACCATTATACAATTCGGCTGCCCAATGTGTTTGTTCCTCCGAAGCATCTAAAATTCTTTGCTTGTACTCGGGATGGATCGTAGCCTCGTTGCTGGCTAAGAACCGCGTACCGACCCACACGCCAGAAGCGCCAAGCATCAAAGCCGCTGCCATCGCGCGACCGTCTGAGATTCCTCCAGCTGCAACGACTGGGATTGTAACAGCGTCGACCACGGCTGGAACCAAGGCCATTGTCGTTACTTGGCCCCAAACATGTCCACCTGCTTCCCATCCCTGCGCAACAATTACATCTGCACCGGCATTCGCAGCAATCTTAGCTTCTTCTGCGCTGCCGACTGTTGAAAACACTAGCAAGCCGCCACGCTTAGCCATCTCTACAAACGACGGCTTTACGCCCCAAAATAATGAGACAGCGAGTATCTCTTGGTCAATGCAAGCCTGCAATTCCTCTTCATGTGAGAAGTCCATGTTCAAGTTCACCGCAAAATTTCGGTCAGTCAGAGCGCGCACCTGTTCGATACCACTGTGAACAACATCGGCACCTCCACGCCAAAGCGGAATTGTACCGAACCCTCCGGCTTCAGAAACTGCAGCAGTCATTTCTGGTCCGGTTGCCCCACCTAGAGGTGCCGAAATAATGGGGACTTCAATTCCCAACACGTCGCAAAGCTCTGATTTCAAGAACTAACCCTCCAATCAACACCACCTGAACTGTCCAGATTAGATGTTAATGCAAGGATAACCTCGGTTCAATCCGCATGCTGGTTTCTGCCGCCGGCGAGCCGTAGTTCAGAGCCCTGCGCTGCAGTGTGGAGGCCCAGCGACCGATCACACATGGCTTGAAAAGCTATATGCTCAAGTTGTGTGAACCTTGCTACGACTGTCTGAAAACAGTCGTTATGGAGCTCACATTTTTAGCCGGGCTTCACTTTGGAGGCATTCAATAAACTAGTAGGTAACGTTTACACCCAATCGCCAGAGGTGAACATCATCTGGTTCGAATTCGACTTGCATCGGTATCGCTGTTGCCTGATCGATGATTGTGTCGGTCGTAATACTTCCACCAAATTGCACGAATAAATAGTCAGCTTTTATGGAAACTCCATGGCTGACAAGATACTCTAAGCCGGCGCCTAATGCATAACCCGTAAGCCAATCATCTTTCTGAACGGCATTACCCAAATCATCTGGATCCGTAGGCACACCACCAAATGCACCAACATCGAAATGACCTGCGGCGAAGCCAGCCGTAATGAATGGCAGAAATTGCTTTTCACCGCCCATTGCATAACCCAGTCGTGCCCGTGCAGTCAGAATCCCATCCAGTTCCGCCTCAATGTATTCCCCTTCCGAGCCATTTTTCCCGCCGTCAATATTCGCAATAGCCCCATCCAGCTCGATGCCAAGCACCCAATTGTCATACATTTGGAAATTTCGACCTGCAGTGACGCCAACCAATCCGCCAGATAACCCAAACCTGTTATCAAAAAAGCTATCAGTGGCGAGCCCGTCATTGGTGTCGATTGAACCATGACCAAAGCCTGCAACAAGCCCCACATAGTAGCGATCCCAAGGAAAGGCGCTGGTTGTCTCTTCATACGTCATCTCAGGTTCAGGCGATGGATATGCCAAAGGCAAATCTGCTGCATGCACAGCGGATAAAGCTGCCACAGAGCTAACGAAAACAGATGTAGTGATTGTGGTAAATGCAATGCGGCGCTTGATCATCTTCTTTCCTAAATCTTGCATCCTGACGATGAACTGTTCGTGTCAGATGTGCTGTTCGAATTTAGAACGAAAATAGTCTTTGAGATATTGGGTGCATCATCCACATGGATGACTACCTTTAATTGTATACGTAGTGTGACAAGTTTCTCACTACAACGCACGGAACCCTACCCAACAAAAAGGGCCGCCAAACAATTTGGCAGCCCTTCAAGAATTCAGTCGACTTCAGAAGAAGATCAGATGCCTTCTGGTGCCGGTTCTGCTGGAGTTGGAGCTTCGGCAGCAGAAGCCAAGCTAGTCTTTTTGCGATCGTCCAAAATGAGATCATCACGACGACCGGCAATAGTCTTCATACGGTTCATAGCACCGCCTGTACCAGCTGGGATCAGACGACCCACAATGACATTCTCCTTCAGACCTTCAAGCGTATCAGCCTTGCCGTTTACAGCAGCCTCAGTCAACACACGCGTTGTTTCCTGGAAAGAAGCAGCTGAGATGAATGACTTGGTCTGCAAGCTGGCTTTAGTAATACCCAGAAGAACAGGCGAAGCTGTCGCTGGTGTTTTACCTTCTTCAACCAGTTTTTCGTTTGAAGTTTCAAACTCAATCCGATCAACTTGTTCGCCATTCAGATAGTCAGCATCATTTGCTTCAGTGACTTCAACTTTCTGAAGCATCTGACGGACAATAACCTCGATGTGCTTATCATTTATAACCACGCCCTGCAGACGATAAACATCCTGAATTTCATTGACGAGGTAGGAAGCAAGTTCCTCAACGCCTTTAATAGCCAGGATATCATGCGGCGCAGGAAGGCCATCCATGATGTAGTCACCCTTTTCAACCACATCGCCATCCTGCAAGTGGAATGGTTTGCCTTTTGGAATGAGATATTCCGTAGGCTCCATGGTTTCATCTAGTGGCTCGATCACGATTCGGCGCTTGTTTTTGTAATCACGGCCAAAGCGGATTGTACCGCCGATTTCAGCGATGATCGCATGGTCCTTCGGACGACGTGCTTCAAACAATTCCGCAACCCGCGGAAGACCACCAGTAATATCGCGTGTTTTAGCACTTTCCAGAGGAATACGAGCCAACACATCACCGGCTTTTACCGTTGAACCTGGTCCCACAGACAATACAGCATCCACTGACAACTGATAACGTGCCTCACGACCGCGATCCAACTTGTAGACCTCACCCTTTTTGTCCTTAATGGCCATTGCAGGTTTAAGATCCGTGCCTTTTGAACTGCTGCGCCAATCGGTAACAACACGCTTGGTGATACCGGTTGCTTCATCAGCATTTTCAGAAACCGACAGACCGTCCACAAGATCTTCGTACTCAACCACACCTTCAACTTCGGTGAGAATTGGACGTGTATATGGATCCCATTCAGCGATACGCTGACCAGATTTGATCATGTCACCATCATCAATATGCACACGCGCACCGTAGTTGATACGGTGAACAGCAACTTCGACGCCCTGATCATCTGTAATAACAACAGACATGTTGCGGCCCATAGCGATGAGTTTGCCATCAGAGTCACGCACAACATTACGGTTACGCAGTGAAATTTTCCCATCGAAATTACTTTCGATAAAGGAACTATCCACAACTTGCGCCGTACCACCAATATGGAAAGTACGCATTGTCAGCTGTGTACCAGGCTCACCAATAGACTGAGCAGCGATAACGCCAACTGCTTCGCCCATATTAACTGTTGTACCACGTGCAAGGTCACGACCGTAACACGCGCCACAAACACCCACTTTGTTTTTACAGGTAAG
>JBGCFS010000031.1:0-3732 GCA_045107035.1 Hyphomicrobiales bacterium | reverse complement strand
TCGTTTGTTTGGGAGAAGTTAGACAGCCAATCATTTTGTGTGGCTTGAGGGTCGGGTAGTGTAACTGGATCAATCCCAATGACCCGAAAGCGTTGCCCTGAAATGCGTACACGCCCCTCTACCACCGGCGATACGCGCAATCCTGCGCGTCGGAGGTCTACAAATAGCTGCTGAGCCAATGTGTTGCCAACTTGCGGTACAAGCGATCGAAACTGATCTGCACCAAGCGTAGTGGCTGCTCGATCATAGCTTTGTCGCGCTTCTGCATTCAAAGCTTGAACGCCGCTCCAAAGGGCCGTGGCAACACCTAAACCAACAACGAGCGTAATGCAGGATAAAGGGTTTTTGCGCCAAAAGCTCAAAAGCCCAATAAATGTCCAAAATAGCGCGCGCAAATCACTCACTTAGAAATGCGTCCATTGCTTAGCTTCACTTGGCTATCCAGTTGATTTGCCAGACGAGTGCTGTGCGTAACCAGAAGCAGTGATCCACCTGTATCTTTGATAAGGCTCAAGGTCAGAGCGAGAACATTATCTCCAGTCGTCTCGTCCAGATTTCCTGTTGGTTCATCAGCAAGGATCAACTCCGGTTTGGCTGCCAAGGTTCGGCCAATAGCAACGCGCTGTTGTTGGCCACCTGACAATTGTTCTGGGTAACGTTTTTCCACCCCCTCAAGACCAAGCTTGCTGGTTAAATGCCTTTGCCAATCCATTTCCAGACATCCGGATATGCGAGCCTGAAATGATAAATTGGCTTCGACGTTGAGGCTGGGTATCAAATTAAATTGTTGGAAAATTACGCCTATGCGCTTTTGTCGCAAGTCGGCACGTTGGGCATCGGATTGTGTCGCAACATCTGTTTCACCTAGAAAAATACTGCCACTATCCGGTACATCTAGGCCACCAATCAAATGCAGAAGTGTACTTTTGCCACTGCCAGACTCGCCCATAAGCGCCAGGCTTTCACCTGTTTCAAGGTCCAGATTAATTCCATCTAGTATCGTATTTGCACCCATTGGGGAGCTGTAAGTCTTCTTTAGATTACGTACTTTGAGCATGCCCATACCCCGAAACTGGGTGTTTGTAACAGATGTAGTGCGTGCAGGCATAAGCACCAACAGAAATCGCCTTTTTCAGACAATTGTGGTGGTTGCAAATTTATTTTGGTTGTGACAGTTTGCTCGAACGAACAAGTAGCAAGAATGAAAAATGACTAAGACCGATTTTAACAACGCAGCTTTAATAGCTTCAAGCGAAGGGCTTTCAGCCCAGCGCGCGTTCGGTCGTGCTCTGCTACCACTCCTCCTTATTAACCCCTGAGCGTAGGCTGTCCGCACCTGCCGGACGCGCTCTCAGGGGACTTGCTAAACTCCACAAGATTTTCAGATAACACGCAAGACAATTGCGTAACATTTGGCGCTAAGCGCTGAGGGGAATTTACAAAATGAACGAGATGATAAAAGCACGAGCCAGTACCGCGAATAAAGGATCAGCAGTTGATGGAAAGGACCACGTATTGATCTTCGACACGACTTTGCGTGACGGGGAACAATCACCTGGCGCTTCCATGACGCATGATGAAAAGCTGATGGTTGCAAAACAGTTGGATGAAATGGGTGTCGATATTATCGAAGCTGGTTTCCCAATAGCGTCAAACGGCGATTTTGAAGCCGTTTCGGAAATCGCGCGCCAAAGTGAACACGCTGTTATCGCTGGTTTGGCGCGAGCCATTCCGGCAGACATTGATCGTGCAGGCGCTGCTGTAAAACACGCAAGACGCGGGCGTATCCATACTTTCGTTTCCACATCGCCAATTCATTTGGCAAATCAGATGAAGAAGACACAAGAAGAAGTTCTGGAGATTGTCACCAAAACTGTAACGCAAGCGCGCAACTTGGTGGAAGACGTTGAATGGTCCGGAATGGATGCAACCCGTACGCCAATCGACTATCTGTGCCAGACCGTTGAAACTGCGATCAATGCTGGCGCAACGACCATTAATATCCCGGATACTGTGGGCTATATGGTAGCAGACGAATATTACGACATGATCTCTGCCATCATCAATCGTGTGCCAAATTCCGATAAGGCGATTTTCTCTACCCATACTCATAATGATCTGGGTGTGGCTGTCGCGAATTCACTGGCTGGTGTCAGGGCAGGGGCTCGCCAGGTTGAATGTACAATCAATGGCCTTGGCGAACGTGCTGGCAATGCGGCGCTGGAAGAGATTGTGATGGCCATCAGGACGCGTGGCGATATCTTCCCGTATCAGACTGGGATAGATACAACAGCCTTGCTGCGTGCCTCTAAAATGGTCTCAACAGTTTCCGGTTTTGCCGTTCAATACAATAAAGCCATCGTCGGAAAGAATGCCTTCGCGCATGAGTCTGGTATTCACCAAGATGGCATGCTGAAAAATGCTGAAACTTACGAAATCATGCGTCCGGAAGATGTGGGCGTGAAGGAAACATCGCTGGTCATGGGCAAGCACTCTGGGCGCCATGCATTCAAAGAAAAGCTGATCGAGTTGGGTTATGATCTGGGCGATAATGCTTTCCAGGATACCTTCAAGCGCTTCAAAGATCTGGCCGACAAGAAGAAGCATGTCTACGACGAAGACATTGAAGCGTTGGTTAGTGACGAGGCGGCCATTGCTGGCGAAGACATTCGTGTCGTTGCTTTGACAGTTATTGCAGGTACCAGCGGCCCTCAGAAGGCAACTATGACCTTGGACGTTTCAGGCCAGCACGTTACCAAGGAAGCAACTGGCGATGGACCAGTTGATGCCACATTCAATGCCATTCGAATGATTGTTCCCCATGAAGCTAAATTGCAGCTTTATCAGGTGAGTGCGGTGACCGAAGGCACTGATGCGCAGGCAGAGGTATCAGTTCGTCTGGAAGATAATGAAATGATAGTGACCGGCAAAGGCGCCGAGACAGACACAATGGTAGCGTCTGCAAAAGCCTATGTGTCAGCATTAAACAAGTTGATTGCGAGGCGCGGTCGCACCCATGCGCAGGCTATGCAAGCTGTCTGACCTGTATTGAAGTTTTGAAGAAAAAAGGGCGCTTCAATGAAGCGCCTTTTTTGTTACCAGTTGATTTGTTCCAACTGCTGGAAGTCAATCGTGCTGCCGTCATCCATTGTGATTGTACCGGATGCGTCATCCGATAGATCAAGAGTGGTTTCGCTTTCACCAACAACAGAACCACTGGTGAGTTCTAGCGTCCAGTCGGCGCCGTAAGAATTTGCGGAAAAACCCTGTAATTCAACTGCATCAGTCCAGCCGCCGTCACTGCCGCCAACGACCGTATCTGATCCATCGCCCACTTCGTAAATGAATATGTCATCACCGACATTGCCTCTCAGCGTGTCATCACCAGCACCGCCTCTGAGAATGTCATCTCCTGAACCGCCTTTCAGCGTGTCATCGCCAGCACCGCCACTGAGAATGTCATTTCCTGACTCACCTTCAATATAGTCGTTTCCACCACCACCAGAGATCGTGTCATTGCCGTTCCAACCATAGAGATCCTCGGCCGCGTCTGAGCCCGTGATGGTGTCATCGCCGCCACCGCCCCAGACTTCTTCAATACCTGTGACCGTCGTGCCTTCAAATCCAACGCCATCAACCGTTCCATCAGCTAAGTTGACAGTTGCTGCTTCATCGGTAGACACATCTAAAACATCCCAACCTTCACCGCCGTCAATGATGTCCGCACCGTTG
>JBGCFS010000030.1:0-17501 GCA_045107035.1 Hyphomicrobiales bacterium | reverse complement strand
GGTGTATCCAATGCAATAACTACAAGCCCGGCATCACGTGCTTGTTGTACGGAAGAAACTATTGATGACGTGTCGGAAGCTGTAAGGAGAATACCTTTAGCGCCATCTGCAATGCATGTTTCAATGGCAGCAACCTGAGTTTCGTGGTCACCATCAACTTTACCCGCAAATGTCTTAAGATCGATTCCAAGCTCTTCAGCTTTGGCAGTCGCGCCTTCTTTCATTTTTACGAAGAACGGGTTTGTGTCCGTTTTTGTGATCAGGCAAGCTGTGATTGAGTGGCTGGCTGCTGTTGCTGGCGCAATCAGAGCCGTGCTTGATGCAAGAGCGGCGACGCACGCCACTATCAAAGTTTTTTTCATGATTTCCTCCGAATGGCGATTTTGCCGCCAAAAAAATTGAACGCTACATGAAGCAGCGTTGACACAAAAAATATGAAAAACTGTGCGCTGTCAATAAATAAATAAACTTGATTTATTAATTAAACGAGGCATCTTTCATTAGTTCGTTTAAGCGCGTAAGGGTATCTTGATGAGTGTACCGAAGATCAGATCGCTGAGCGGAGGGGTCAATCAAAGCGGTCTACGAGACTACAACGAGCGCCTCCTACTCTCCATGCTTCTCAGAAGCGGGCCAATGCCAGGCAGTGACTTGGCACGACATGCTGGCTTGTCTCCACAAACCGTGTCGGTGATCCTTCGTAAGCTTGAAAATGATGGGCTTTTAGAGCGTGGTCTTCCGCAACGTGGTCGCGTTGGTAAACCTTCTGTTCCAATGGGGTTGGCACCCAATGGCGTACTCTCCTTTGGACTCAAGATTGGAAGGCGCAGTGCCGAACTCGTTCTGCTCGATTTTACCGGTGGTATTAAATACCAACTGAGCACGACGTATGCTTATCCCATGCCAGACTTCATATTTAAATTTTTGAAGGGCGGGGTGTCTACAATTTCTCAACAACTGACTTCTGATGAGGAACAACGTATTTGCGGGATTGGAATCGCTGCTCCCTTTGAGATTTGGAATTGGCACGAATTGGCTGGTGCACCAGCAGATGAATTCCTCTCGTGGAAGGATGTTGATTTTCAGGCACGTCTTGCAAGCTTCAGCGACTTGCCGGTGCACATAGTCAATGATGCGACTGCGGCATGCAAAGCAGAACACGTCTATGGCCGTGGCAAGGAATTCAGAGACTATGCGTATTTCTTCATTTCGGCCTTTGTCGGCGGTGGCGTCGTGTTGAACCATTCAGTGTTTGAAGGGCATCAAGGCAATGCCGGTGCTTTGGGATCGATCCGCAGTGTTGGGCCGAATGGTGAAAGCCGACAGTTGATCGACATCGCATCTATTCATCTTCTTGAGCGGCGGCTTCAGCAGGTTGATATCGATCCAGCGGTGTTGTGGAAACAGCCGCAGGACTGGTCTGACATATCCAGGTATGTGGAACATTGGGTTGGGCAAACTGCACAGGAACTGGCAAAGGCGGCCTTGTCCACATGTTCAGTGATCGATTTTGAGGCGATTCTTATCGACGGAGCATTCCCTGAAAATGTAAGGCAGGAACTGGTGGAACGGACGAGGCGGTATTTGGTCAATCAAGATACGCGCGGACTGATCCCTCCGAAGATTGAAGCGGGAAGCATTGGTGGCAATGCGCGCGCAATTGGCGCAGCTAGCGGGCCGATTTTCTCACAGTATCTCCTCAATACAAATGTAGGCCTTGCTGTGGTGTAGGCCTTTGCCACATTTGCCGGATAAAGCTGAAATTAATGTCTGAAATGCCGATGAGTTGATCTGGATGTATTCGGCCGACTTGCTGGAATAATTCCAACACTACACCAGATAGACTCTATCAGGCTTCCTTGGCTAACAAATTGAGTTGGAAATACATTGCATCTTTTGCCTAAAAGCGGAAAATCCGCAGCTGTCCTCTTGGGCTGTGTCGTCTTGTGCCTTGTGGTTGGAGGCGTTGGCTCTTTGCTGACGACACCTAATCTTGAGCCATGGTATGCTGGCCTCACCAAGCCATCTTTCAATCCACCCAATTGGGTGTTTGCACCTGTCTGGACAACGCTGTTTTTGTTCATGGCCTATGCTGTGTGGCGAATTTGGCAGGTGCCCCAGGAACCAATTGAAATAGGTGATCAGCGTCGTCGCGCAATTTGGGCGTTTGGCGTACATCTGGTTCTAAATGTTGCATGGTCAGCAGCATTTTTCTTTGCTCAGAGTCCGGCACTTGGCCTTGCCGTGATTTTAATTTTTGGCCTGTCTGTTGCCACTGTGATGATTTTGTTTTTTAAGCTGGACAGATTGGCTGGGCTGTTGTTTGTGCCTTACCTTTTATGGGTGCTGTTTGCCACCCTTCTGAACCTGTCTATCTTTCTGCTCAACTAGGTGTGAAATAATGGAATTTTTGTCCAAAGGTCTGATTGGCCTTGCACTGGCTGCCGTTGCAATTGTTTTGCTGTTTGGCTTGTTTAATATGATGCGCGGCGGAGACTCTAACCTATCGCAAAAGTTGATGCGTTGGCGGGTCATTCTGCAATTTGTCGCAGTCGTAATAATGATGGGACTGCTGTATTTTACATCCAAATAATTCTCAGACGGAGCCATCATGGTCATATTAAACAAGATTTATACGAAGACCGGCGACAAGGGCACGACGGCTCTGGGCAATGGCGAGCGCCGCGCGAAGTTTGATTTGCGCGTTACAGCTTATGGCACGGTAGATGAAACCAATGCCGCCATTGGCATGGCGCGATTGTACACCGCGGAACAATTTCCAACTCTCGATGGGATGTTAAATCGCATTCAAAACGATTGTTTTGATCTGGGTGCTGATCTGTCCACACCAGACAAAGGTGAGGACCTTGGGTATGAGCCACTTCGCATTATTGAAACACAGGTTGAGCGCCTGGAAAATGATATTGATACGCTGAACGCTGATTTGGAGCCGTTGCGTTCTTTTGTATTACCGGCAGGGAGCGCAGCGTCGGCACATTTGCATTTGGCACGCACGATTTCTCGGCGCGCTGAACGTTTAACGGTTGAGCTTGCCGCCGACGAAAGCGAGAATGTAAATCCCTTTTGCACACAATACCTAAACCGTCTTTCAGACTTTTTGTTTGTCGCGGCGCGTTGGGTCAACGACAAAGGGCGTGCGGATGTCTTGTGGGTTCCTGGTAAAAACCGCTAGGGTGAGGGTTAGTCACTATTTTATGGCAGCTTATGTTTCTCCCACTTCACGATGCTAACCCCCTCACACATGTGCGGCACCCATATGTAAACTGGGCGCTCTTGGTCATTACCATTTTGGTGTTTGTTCTGTTTCAACTGCCGGCCGGGCCGATGGCTATGATGGGATTGCCGGCATCCTTTGGCGTAATTCCTTCGGTTCTTTTTGAAACCCGTGCGCTACCGCCTGATTTGACGGTCATTCCTGCGGATTGGACACTGGTTTCTTATGCCTTCTTCCATGGTGGCCCGATGCACTTGATAGGAAATATGCTATTTTTGTGGGTGTTTGGAGATAATATTGAAGATGCTATGGGCCACATCAAATATTTCTTCTTCTATTTACTATGCGCCGCAGGTGCTGGCTTTGCCCATGCACTTTTCCTTCCCGCATCGGAAGCGCCACTAATTGGAGCATCAGGCGCAGTGGCAGGCGTTGTCGCGGCCTATCTCATTTTACATCCACGGGTCAAAATTTGGGTATTGGCATTGGGCCGTATTCCGTTGCGCTTGTCTGCATTGTGGGTTTTAGGCGCATGGATTGTTATGCAGGTTTATAATTTGTTTGCTGCCGCCGACAGTGAAGTGGCATGGATGGCACATATTGGTGGACTCATCTGCGGTGCGGCTTTGGTTCTTCTCTTGAAGCGCGCCGAAGTGCCTCTATTCGACCGTGGACTCGACACTCCCTGATCGTTGAAAATCCCAATAAAAACCGGGTGTTTCATGTCGTTGACAGGGTGGGAGTGCACCGATAGGTTCGCTACAAATTTCGCAGACAATGCACGCATTCTGGAGACGATCATGAAAATACTGGTGCCCGTGAAACGGGTGGTGGATTACAACGTAAAAATTCGGGTAAAAGCGGATGGATCTGGCGTTGAACTGGCCAATGTGAAAATGGCCATGAATCCGTTTGACGAAATTTCTGTAGAAGAAGGCTTGCGTTTGCGTGAAGCTGGAAAAGCTACTGAAATCGTTATTGTTTCTGTTGGCCCACAACAGGCTCAGGAAACTATTCGCACGGCACTGGCCATGGGAGCGGATCGCGGCATTCTTGTAAAGCACGATGAGCTTGTTGAGCCATTGGCAGTTGCGAAAATCCTTGCCAAGATCGTTGAAGAAGAAAAGCCAGATCTGATTATTGCCGGTAAGCAAGCAATTGATGATGACAGCAGCCAGACCGGTCAGATGCTAGCAGCCTTGCTGGGTTGGTCCCAGGGAACATTTGCTTCCGTTCTGGAGATCGGCGATGGCGAAATGAACGTGACACGTGAAGTGGACGGAGGTTTGCAGACTGTGAAGCTAAAGCTCCCGGCAGTTGTGACGACTGATTTGCGTTTGAATGAGCCTCGCTATGCGTCCTTGCCAAATATTATGAAGGCAAAGAAGAAGCCGATCGACATGAAAACTCCAGAAGACTACGGCGTTGACATGACACCACGTTTAACTGTGCTGAACACTGTCGAGCCTGCCAAACGCGAGGCTGGTATCAAAGTTGCTGATGTTGCCGAGCTTGTTGACAAGCTGCGCAACGAAGCCAGCGTACTTTAAGGAAGGGCGAAACCATGACAACATTATTGATCGCTGATCACGACGGACAAGCCCTGAACGATCCAACATTGCGCGCTGTAAGCGCTGCTGCAGGTTTGGGTGCCCCGGTACATGTGCTCGTTGCAGGTAGTGGTAGTGCAGCTGCTGCAGCCCATGCAGCAAAAGTCTCGGGTGTGGATAAAGTTCTGCATGCTGACGATGCGGCATATGATCATCTTTTGGCAGAATCAACAGCTGCTCTAATCGTTTCGCTTGCGGATGATTATTCTTCGGTGATTGCAGCCAGCACAACGAATGGCAAAAACATTTTGCCGCGTGTTGCTGCCTTGCTGGACGTTATGCAGGTTTCTGACATCACTGCGGTAGTCAGTGCTGATACGTTTGAGCGTCCGATTTATGCGGGCAACGCGATTCAAACTGTACAATCTACCGATGCGACCAAAGTCATCACTGTCCGGACTGCCGCGTTTGCTGTGGCTGAAGAGGGCGGCTCTGCTGCCATCGACGCTGTTTCGGGTGACACTGGGCCAGGCTTGTCTTCGTATGTTGGAGAGGATGTTGCAAAATCTGAACGTCCTGAGTTGACATCAGCCAAGATTATCATCTCAGGTGGTCGCGCACTTGGGTCTTCTGAGAAGTTCCAAGAAGTCATTATGCCTGTTGCTGATAAGCTTGGTGCCGCTGTTGGTGCATCACGGGCTGCTGTGGATGCTGGCTATGCCCCAAATGATTGGCAGGTTGGGCAGACCGGCAAAGTGGTCGCTCCTGATCTTTATATCGCGGCGGGTATTTCCGGCGCTATTCAGCATTTGGCTGGTATGAAAGACAGTAAAGTAATTGTCGCCATCAACAAGGATGATGAGGCTCCGATTTTCCAGGTCGCTGACTATGGTCTCGTAGCAGATTTGTTTGAAGTTCTTCCACAGTTGGAAGCCGAATTGGACAAAGCATCCTAGGTTGCTGAGCGTTTATTTGACGACTGCAACGATTTCAAATTGAATAGAAGAGGTGTTTTGCTAGATGGCAAAGCGCCTCTTTTTTGTTGTTTTTGAGGACTAGTAAGAGTTTCTGGCGAGAAAATTGGGCACTACGGGTGGTTTTGATGTAGGCTTTAACCAATCCTTTTAAGGACGCTGAAAAAAACAGATTGCAAATTGTGCTGCGGTGCAACACATTCGTGGTCCCTCCAGACTATCACCGGGTTAAATTGATGACTGAAATCAAATCCATAGGCATTATTGGCGCGGGGCAAATGGGCTCCGGAATCGCCCAAGTCAGCGCGCTGTCCGGCTATGACGTATATATTTACGATGTTTCGGAAGATCGTATCGAAGCAGGACTGGCAACCATTACGGGCAATTTGTCCCGTCAGGTAAGCAAGGGCCAAATCACTGAGGCAGAACGCGATGCTGCCGCAAGCCATCTGTTTGCGTCCAAAGGCATCGAAGGCTTGGCCGAGGTTGATTTGGCAATTGAAGCTGCGACAGAAGACGAGACAATCAAGCGCAAGATTTTTGCAGCTTTGTGCCCAGTGCTAAAACCTGAGGCTATGATCGCGTCCAATACGTCTTCTATTTCAATTACACGGTTGGCTGCGACAACAGATCGCCCTGAACGGTTCATGGGTATTCATTTTATGAACCCAGTGCCGATCATGAAGTTGGTCGAACTCGTGCGCGGCATCGCGACTGAAGATGAGACGTTTGATGCGGCGAAGGCCTACGTCCAGGGTATGGGAAAGGAAATCACTGTTGCCGAAGATTTCCCGGCATTCATCGTCAACCGTATTTTGATGCCGATGATCAACGAAGCTATTTATACCTTGTACGAAGGTGTTGGTTCCGTTGAAGCTATCGATACTGCTTTGAAGCTTGGTGCCAATCATCCAATGGGTCCATTGCAGCTGGCAGATTTTATTGGCTTGGATACTTGCCTGTCGATCATGCAGGTTCTGTACGAAGGTCTTGCTGACAGTAAGTATCGTCCGTGTCCGTTGCTGGTTAAATATGTGGAAGCTGGTTGGCTTGGTCGCAAGACCAATCGTGGCTTTTACGATTATCGTGGTGATGTCCCGGTCCCAACACGCTAGTCAATTCAATTTCAGGCACGCGTAGCCTTTCGCGTGCTGTTTTATGTCTCGAACGTTCAAATTCCATCCGGTTTCTACATAGTTCTTGACAGCTGCGCCCTTGCCCGGCTTCCTATATCACAGTAGATGGCGTTAATCGAAGCGCCCACTATCATCGGAGCCATTTTGGAGCGGACTGAGGAAACCCCTGAACGGTTTAATATTGCAGCATATGCGCTTGGGCGCATGGCAGCATCCAAACCGGACAATCCCGCACTGATGGTCTTTGATGGCTCAAGCCACGAACCAAGTGATGTATGGACTTATGCCTCGTTGGAGGATGCTGTTCTTCGCACAAAGAATGGGCTTCAATCCCTTGGCATAAAACTGGGCGACCGTGTGCTTTTGCGTATGGGAAACAGTGTGTGGTTTCCTATCATGTATTTTGCCTGTCTTGCTGGCGGATTTGTTCCTGTTGCTACTTCAGACGGGCTGACTCAACGAGATTTGGATCATATTGCGGATGACTGCCGCCCGATCATAATTGCTCATGATGGTGCAACGCTTTTGCCTTCTAAATCCGTTGGCGCCAAAATCATGGGGCCTGAAGATTTGCATTTCATTTCGCAAAGCCCTCTAGGGCTTTATGCCCGTACATATTCCTATGACCCTGCGTACCTCATATACACCGATGGCACGTCTGGGCCACCACGTGGTGTGTTACATGCGCATCGCGCTCTGTGGGGGCGTCTTGGCCTTCAAAAGGAGTGGCTCGGTCTGTCGAGCAAGGATCGTGTGCTGCATACTGGCGCTGATAGTTGGGCGCGTTCAATTGGCAGTGGATTGATGGATCCATTCTGCCATGGTGCTGCATCCATTTTACTTTCCGCGCCCGAGTTGCGAAGCTTGTTTGGGAAGGCATTGCCCATTCTTGTAGAGTTAACCGCAGCGACACAAGTGATGGCCATGCCCAAACACTATCGTCAGGCGTTGAGAAGCGGAGCCGTTGAAAATACACCAATGCCCAGCATGACTCGTGCAGTTTCCAGTGGTGCCATATTGCCTGCCAACATAACCGAGCAATGGCAGGTCGCAACAAAACGTCCGTTGTATGATGGTTATGAATTGGCAGAGATAGCTTGTCCGATCTATTCTGGTTCGGCTTGCGCCGTAAAACCAGGTGCCATTGGTAAGCCTGGCACAGGACGAAAGGTTGCTGTGTTGGCGCCGGATGCTGGATTGAAAAATGTAGCAATCAATCAGATTGGCGTAATTGCGACCCATCGCTCCGATCCTGCCTTGATGCTGAGCTATTGGAATGATGCTGCCGCGACCAAAGCCGCCGTACGCGGCGCGTGGTTTCTCAGTGGGGATCTGGGAAAACGCGATCAGGACGGCTACATTCAATATGAAGGCCGACTGGACGCGCTTGTGAATGTGGAAGGCTATCGCGCCAACCCCGAAGAGATCGAGGCCATCATCAGTGAATTGCCAGGCGTTCAAGATGTTGCCGTTGCTGAAGGCGCGATACCGGGACGCGGAATCGGTCTTGTTGCCTATGTCGTCGCTTTGCCCGGAGCCACATTGGCACCGAATGAATTAAACCGTAATTTGGCGCCGCTTTTGGTGGATTATAAACGTCCCCAGAAGTGGATTGAAGTTGATGGGCTGCCAAGGACAGGCAGTGGTAAACTCGCAAGGTTTGCACTTGCACAGGCGATTGCGGCTTAAAGCGCGCCCATAAATGCACACTTTATATTTAACTCGAGCTTAAGAATTCAACTGTAGATTAGCTCTATGGAAGCTTCAACAATCGCCTCAATTGTTTCTGCCTCATCGCAAGCCAAAGTGGCTGGCGCGGTTGCTGCTAAGATGATTAAGATCAATCAGGATGCAGCCCAACAAATGATTGGCAGTATCCAGGAAAGCGCTCAAAATCTAGAGAATATTGCTGGAAACCTTGCAAAAGGCGTTGGCAATTCCGTGGATTTTTCGGCTTAAAGCTCACCCATTTTCAGTATTGCAATGCGCGCTCTAAGTTAGCCCGGAGCTAGACGTGTGAATTTAATCGGCTCTGACGGAATTCGAGTTCTGGATGCTTTGAGAAACCAGTTTTGCGCCATGATAGGCGATCAGTCGGAACATGCAGTAAATTTACTTATCGGCGATTGTGAATGCGGTGGTGTAATTCGCAAATAATATTGCCAGCTGTTTTTTCAAAAAATCCGGGAATCACAGCATGGACAAAGGCAGCGCCGCCAGCCATGCAAAGTTTTGCAGAAAACCAACCGGCGAAACGCATATGCTCGAAGTAAGATTCTTCAACGGACTCCGGATGTTCGACGAAAAGTCTCTTCACGATTTGCATTGATCGATTCCCTAGCTTGATTGTGTAACAAGCCTAGCAAGCCGCGCGGGTGTGTTTGTACCAAATTTCTGTAATTTCTTGTAAATATTGGGATAATATCCCATCCAAATTGACTTTACTCAATTTTTTTCATCAACCCGTAAAGAAGCGTGTCGATATGCGCCTCAATGAACCGCTCAATGGGAAGTGGGTCATGTACTTGAAACGTACTGTGCCACAGAGCGGCCATGATGGCTGGAGCGATGAGGATACGTGGTTCGGCAATGGCCGGCCCATCTCGAAATTCTCCACGCGATACGCCCCGTTCTACAATACGGGTTAAGATCGACATGCCTTTGGAGATGGCCTCTGCGTGATATAATTTTACTAAATTGGGGAAGCGATTACCTTCAGAGATCAAAATGCGCATCAGCGCAGATGTGTCGGTGCCAATGAATTCGCTATAGATTTTACCCAACACCATACGCAGCAATTCGTCTGTTGGCCCCTCAAAATGGTCGATGGCAATGTGCACATCATTCATTGAATGCACGATGCGAGAGCGAATGGCAGCAACAAATAGATCTTCTTTGCTGTCGAAGTATCGATAAATTGTGCCCTTTGCGATGCCTGCGCGTTTTGCAACATCTTCAAGCCGAGTGGCCGCTAACCCGTTTTGCGAAAACTCCTTCAACCCCGCATCGATTATTTCACCAGGCCTTGCTTCCTTGCGGCGGCGTCTTGGTGGCTGTTTTTTGACCGTTTCTGTCATGACATCTCGGCCCTGTCGTTTTGCGCTGATTACCTTGCAAGAAGATAAAACTTGCATGAATCGGAAATTAAATTAATGACTTTTGAGTCATTATCTGTTTAACGTGACGAAATTGCAACCTGAGTTTTTAGCGCTCAGCCAAAAAGGGCGATATGCGCTATGACGCAAACTTCAAATTCAACGAGCGGCGCAGCAGACAAGGGCGATTTGCCAATGTCCGTTGTGGATCATGATAAAATGGCAACTTCTCAGCCAGGTAATCGTTTGGGATTCTTGTCTGCAATTGCTTCAAAACTTTTTATCGTGCCGCTTGTGATGCTTACCCTGTTTACTGGCGGGGTGGTTGGTCTGTACTTTCAGCCGCCGGGCTTGAAAGCTTTTTTTAACGCATTAGGGCTTCAGCCCGGCGCAGGCACCAACGCGCCGATAGCCGTTCCAAAAACCATTGAAAATGATGCAAAAGTTGCAATCCCGGGTGCGAAAACAGTTGTTGGTCTTGGGCGTCTCCTACCTGCTGGAGACGTTGTTACCGTGGCGTTGCCATTTGGCGCCGGAGACGCTCGTTTGAGCGAAGTAAAGGTGTTGACAGGAGATGTTGTCACCAAAGGCGACGTGATTGCTGTGCTAGATAGTATTGGTCAATTGCAGGCGGCATTGGAAACAGCAGAAGCCACAGTTGGAGTGCGCGAAGCATCGCTTAATCAAACGCGTGAACAGGTTCGCGCCAGTATTGCGGAAGCTGAGGCATCTTTGCAAAGATCGCAGGCTGCGGCAGATGCTGCACGTCAGGAACTTGAACGTTCGCAGTCCTTGTTTACACGAGACGTGGTGTCCCAATCTGTGTTGGATCAAGCCATATCGGCGCAAAAACAAGCAGACCGCGAAGTTGAGCGCTCGGCCGCAACTCTGTCACGCTTTACCAGCGATGGTATCGACAATCAGGTTGATGTTGTTGTTGCTGTCCGAAATCTGGAGGCTTCAAAGGCTGAAGTGAGGCGTGCGCAAAGTAACCTTGCAAAGGCGCATGTTGTCGCTCCAATTTCCGGGACAGTTCTAAATGTGCATGTCCGGCCAGGCGAAAAACCGGGTCAGGACGGTGTCGTTGATATTGGCAACATTGAAGAAATGACTGTCGAAGTTGAGGTATTCCAAAATCAAATTGGTTTGGTTGAAATTGGGCAATCCGCGGAAGTTGTCGCCGATGCTCTGAGCCAGCCGCTCCAAGGTGTCGTATCCAAAATTGGTTTTGAAGTGGGTCGGCAGACAGTAAGTGCCGATGATCCGGCAGCTAATACTGATGCCAGAGTCGTGGACGTGATTGTGACGCTCGATGATGCGTCTTCTCTTTTAGCCGAACGCTTCACAAACCTGGCGGTCGTTACAAGGATTGATGTCGGAGCGCAAAATTGACGGCGTTATTATCACGAATTCTTGGCCGTCTGCCTATTGGCTGGTTGCAGCTGGTGTACAATCGCAGCCGGTTGGCCGCAGCTGTCGCCGGGATTGCGTTTGCCAATATTCTGGTGTTTGTCCAGCTTGGTATCATGATGGCGCTGAACACCACTATTCTAACGCCCTATTCATTGTTTGAAGCTGACATCATTATCTCGGCGGCCGATGGCAACACGTTGATGGATGGCAGCAATGTCCCACGCCAACGAGGGTTTGAAGCCCTGGGCGTAAATGGCGTTGCAGATGCCCTGCCGCTTTTTATCGGCAACATTGATTGGAAGAAGCAAGATGGAAGCTCTACAAACCTACAGGTTATGGCTTCTGATCCAGCCAAAGGGGCGTTCCTCAAAGAGCCCATTCGCAATGAGATTGCAAATTTGTTGCTCATAGATACGGCGCTTCTTGATGAAAGTACCAGGGGGGCAGACAAGGCGCAGTTGGCGCAGACCTCACCGGAAAGTCCCCTTACGTTTGAAGCTAACGGGCGCACATTGTCGGTGCCTGGCACAATCGATGTTGGTGGTGGATTTTCGTCGGACGGGTATCTCTACACCTCCGACCAAACATTCTTGCGATTGTTTGGCAAGCGCATCGCTGGCGCACCCAATCATATTTTATTGATGGTCGATAACGGCGCAGATATCGACGACATTGTCACCAGTCTCCAAGATATTTTGCCTGCGGACAAGGTAAAGGTGCGCAGATTGGCCGATGCCGCGCGTGCAGACCAAGTCTACCAAACGACCGAACGGCCAACAGGGTTGATTTTTGGGTTTGGTGTTTTGATGGGCGTGATTGTGGGGCTGGTGATCGTATATCAGCTGTTGTCCACGGATGTCGCAGATCACCTCAAAGAATACGCGACCTTTAAGGCCATGGGCTACAAGCAGTCCTTCTTTTTGAGCATTGTCTTTGAAGAGGCGCTCATACTGGCTGTTTTGGGTTTTATCCCAGGGGCTATAATTGCAACAATTGTCTATCACTTTTTAGCTGAGGCATCGAGTTTGCCGGTGATGATGGATGGCGCGCGTTTGGTTGTTGTGTTCTTGGGAACGCTCGCCAGTTGCGCAATTTCTGGCGCAATCGCGACCCGGCGACTGGCTGGTGCAGATCCAGCGGATTTGTTTTGATAGTGGAGCCAGCAAACCAAAAATTTCCAATTGTCGCCGAGAACCTTAATCACTGGTTCGGTGAAGGTGAGGCGCGCAAGCAAGCAATCTTCGATGTCAATCTAGAGATTGAGGCAGGCAAGCTTACGATTCTTATGGGGCCATCAGGCTCCGGCAAAACCACATTGCTAACACTCATTGGATGTTTGCGTGATGTGCAGGATGGGCGCACCCAACTTTTAGGGGAGGAGCTACGTGGAGCCAGCGAAGCTTTATTGGTCTCTTGCAGGCAAAAACTGGGCTTTATCTTTCAAGCCCATAATTTGCACGAAAGCCTGACTGCACTGCAAAATGTTCGAATGGGGCTGGAAGTCCATCCCAAGCAAAAAGCTTCCGGGACGAAGGCATCTTTCGATGCGGCATCTGCGCATATGCTTAAACTGGTTGGTTTGGGAGATCGGATACATTATCTGCCGGGAAACCTTTCAGGCGGACAAAAGCAACGGGTGGCTGTCGCCAGAGCCTTGGTTGGCAATCCAAAGATCATTTTTGCGGACGAACCAACGGCAGCACTGGACAAGGAATCAGGCCGTAACGTTGTCTCCTTGTTAAAACGACTGGGTCGCGAGCACGGCACGACAACAGTAATGGTCACCCATGACAATCGCATTCTGGAAATGGCGGATCGCATTGTCACTCTCGAAGAAGGGCGTATTGTCGACGATAAAAGATTTTAGAATCAACTCAATGATACCATTATTGCCATTATAAGCTTTCGTGGGATAACATCCCTCATATGAGCTCAAACATCGATGAAATAGACCGCTCCATATTGCGTATCTTACAACGCGATGCTTCTGTAAGCGTGGATGTTCTGGCGGAAAAAGTGCACATGTCTCGCAACGCATGCTGGCGACGTGTAAAGCAATTGGAAACTCAGAAAATCATCAAAAACCGCGTGGTGTTGGTCAATCCAGATGAAGTGGGTCTTGGGTTGTCTGTAGTGGTGCTCATCAAAACGAACTCTCACGACCCGGGGTGGCTGAAACAGTTTCGCGATGCGATAAAGGCAATGCCGGAAATATTGGGCGCGCATCGTATGACTGGCGAACTGGATTATGTGCTGCGGGTGCGGGTTGCCGATGTCAAAGCCTATGATCGATTTTATCAGGATTTGATACGTCGTGTAGATATTGCGGATGTATCCGCCAGCTTTGTCATGGAAGATTTAAAAGATACGACCGAGCTTCCTATTTGAACCGCTTGCGATCACTGAACGATATCTCTTTCTGAGCTCCCAATGAGCCCAGCAATGTGGTTTGCAGCCTTAATGTTCTCAGCTTTACTCTTGCCATCAGCGGTTACCATCATTACTAGCCCGCCAATTTTCTTAGACGCCTTACGCCAAGGGAAGATGACTGAGCCGTATCCTCGAAATTCATCACCGAGATCTTCTTGTTCAGATGCTGTACGGTGTATGACCTCTCCTTTAAGGGCGCGTTGGTGCTCTAGTTTCCAATGATCTGGCATCTTTGGAAACGCTTCGTAGTGAGAAATGCATTCAAACTCATGCCGGGCACCAAATCCATGAAACTCCAACCATGACGGACTGATATGCAGATAGTTCAAATCTTGGTCAAGAATCACTAATGGGGTTGGTGAATTCGTACTAATCGAGCGGACCAGCTGCTTGTTCATGTTTGCAACGCGCTGCTCAGATATACGGTCCGTTACGTCTTTGAAAATGCCGAATACAGCAGTAACTTTGCCCGTTTCGTCTGTTTCAACCGATGCTAGAGATTGCACAAATTTCAAACTACCGTTGGTGTGGAATAGTCGCAGTATAAAATTAAAACCCTTTTTGCTTTCAATTGCATGGTCAAGCAGCAACCCAACCGAAATTGCGTCGTCAGGATGGTATGCTTTGATTACGATGTCGATTTCAATTGGGCCTTGTCCGGGCTTTAAACCGTGGATAGCATAGACAGTCGGCGACCACCAAACTTCTTGTTTCGCAACATCAAATCGCCAATTGCCAAATGGTTCAGACTTCATCAGAAGCTTCATCATTTCCGCAGACGGCGCCAATAGCTTTTCCGTTTTTAACTCCGCCGGGTCGAATTGATGAGTTTGCGTATGCGTTTCCAAATTTATACCCGAATTTGTTCTGCTTCGGCGGCTTTCCCGACGAATTGGCTTTACGGAGAGAACAGCACCGAAGTTAATAAAACACGACTAACTATCTGGAAATGACAATATGCGTCAAAAGTTCGCAGCTGCGACGAATGCAGTCTGTATTCTTTTCAAAATTGAAATTTGAAGGGGCTAGACTACCGAATTTCACCGAAGCGGTGTTGTCGAGACCCGGTGTGTTTCATGAGGCCTGCAATTTGCCTGACGGCGCCAGTGTTTTCTTCTTTTGATTTGGCAAGGGACGTCACCATAATAATGAGGCCACCAATTTTATTGGAGGACGTGCGCCATGGGAAAACGACTGAGCCAAACATTCTTGAGCCAGATTCGCTTGGCGCTTCAAGTGCTGTTTGTCGATAAATCACTTCGCCGTTCAAGGCTCTTTTATGTTCTTCCCGCCATTCCTTGGGAACATCTGGCAATACCTCATAATGAGACTTGCCGATAAAAGCCGCCGGACTTTCCAAATTGTGAAATTCGGCCCATGCCGGGCTAATTTGCACATAACGCATCTCTCTATCGACGATAACGAGAGGAGAGGGTGAATTGGCGATGATCGAATTGACCATTTGCCCGCGGGTCTCAGAAATATTGCGTTCGTTTACTCGATCGGTCACATCCCGGAAAATACCAAAAATGGCGACGAGTGCATTTGAACTGTCAACTTCAACAGACGCAATTGATTCAACATAGCGCATTTTACCGTCTGCTCGGTTGAGGCGCATGACGAAGTTAAAGCCGCGTCTATGGGCAATACAATCGTTAATCAGTAACTCAACGGTTTGCGCATCTACTGGGTGGTATAAAGATACCGCTTTACCGACATTGACGGGGCCGCTTTCCGGTTTCATTCCGTGGATCTTATAGACGGTGTCAGACCAAGTGACTTTTCCTGTAGATAGATCCAGACGCCAAGTCCCAAAAGGTTCGGCTCGCATCACCAAGCCCATCAGCAATTCTGCATCGGCCATCAACTCCTCTGGCTGATAACCCTTTACATCGAATTGATCCGATCTGAGGTGCTTTTCCAAAACCTTTGCCTGCTGATTTTTTTGTTACCTACCGTTTAGTCTTTCAGAGCTTACAACTGTGTGTCGCGTATACCTATTATCACAATCTGTGGTCAGCTTACATCGTTTGAAGTAAAAATAAAGTTGCATTCACCAATTGCTGTTAACACTTTTTAGTGAAATTTCGAGTGACGCCGCGTAAGGCGAAGGGGTTGATTGCTGTTTCGAAAATGCAATGATTCAGGACGAACTCCACCTAAATTCCTATCCACATTGAAGTTTTTTAGATTTTGCTTGAAGAAAAACCGCAAAGTTAACGCTCTACATATCTCTTAGGTATGCGCAATTTGCATGACAATATGCCGCACACAATCAATGTCCTTCGAAGAGGTTACTTTGTGCAGACGTGGCAAGAAAGCTGGTTTCCTTGCTGTAAACTTCAATATTTTGTGCCGGCTAAGTAGCGCGTCGTCATCTACAATCGTTATGTTGTATCGGGCTCTAACTGGATGCCTTGCCCATGGCTGCGGCAACCAGAGCTTTTGCATCGTCACTATCCCAATGCGCCGGACCCGACAAATGCGCAATCTGACAGCCATTCTTATCAACGATCAAAGTTGTAGGCATGCCAAAGGCTAGGCCCTGCTTTTTCAAATTGTTGAAAATATCGGTTGTCTGATCAGCATAAAGTGGAAGATTCGAAATATTGACCTCTTCCAAAAATGCTAATGGACGTTCTGGCCCGCGGCTGTCGATGTTGACTGTGAGGACTTCAAATTCTTCGCTGCCTAGTTCTTCTTGAAGTTTTGACAGCGCGGGCATTTCTGCACGGCAAGGCGCGCACCAGGTGGCCCAAAGGTTAAACACAAGTGTTTTCCCGTTCCAGTCAGCTAGTGTTACATCGCTTCCCTCGGGGCTCTTGAAAGCTAAATTGCCTACATAACCTGGCGAATCTGCCAATTGTACAGCTGCGACTTCCCCTTGAATGAATGGGTTGAGCGCTGCTGCAAACTCACTTTGCGCACTGCAACTGGCGCCAGCTGAGGCAACAACTGCATCGCCATCATGGACATCTCCACCCAGTTTCCCGTATAGGAGCATCGATCCCGCGATCACGCCCGCAATGGCAGCCAAAAGCAACACTCTCATAACAACGTCCTGTTGTTGGTTCGCTCAAGGCTGCACGGGTGTCGCGTAGCTTTCACGAAGGTCGGTTCATGTCTAAAGCTCCAAATAAGCCGCAAGGCGCATCGGAACAAGTTGTTACCTCATCAAATACTATGTGGGGCGGTCGATTTTCCTCAGCGCCTGATGCGATCATGGAAGAAATTAATGCCTCAATCGGTTTCGACAAGGCACTCTTTCGTCAAGATATAGCAGGTTCCAAGGCCCACGCAGCAATGCTTGAGGCTCAAGGCATTTTATCTCAGGAAGATGTGGCAAAAATCGATCACGGTCTAAACACGATTTTGCGAGAAATCGAAACAGGCACCTTTACATTCTCCCGACAGTTGGAAGATATCCACATGAATGTGGAGGCGCGACTGCGTGAATTGATCGGCGATGCAGCTGGCCGATTGCACACTGGCCGCTCCAGAAACGATCAGGTTGCGACTGATTTCAAGCTTTGGGTGCGTGATACAATTGATGCGCTAGACGGTGCTTTGGCTGGCTTGCAAAAAGCCTTGGCAGAAAAAGCGCTAGAGCATGCGGCCGTTATCATGCCCGGCTTTACGCATTTGCAGTCAGCACAGCCGGTTACTTT